>CAYPTV010000035.1:0-13183 GCA_964413505.1 uncultured Bifidobacteriaceae bacterium
CGGAGAAAAGTGGATTTGCCGCAGCCGCTCGGCCCGATGATGGCGGTGACGGCCCTGGCCTTGACGTCGAGGGAGACATTTTTCACCGCCGCGCGGTCGCCGAAAAAAACCGAAAGATTGCGGACAATCAGAGCGGCGTCGGAATTGTTTTGAATTGTGGCCATTAATCAAGCCTTGTGTTGGAAGCGGTCGCGCGTCAAAAAGCGCACGCCGACGTTGATTACGAGCACGAGAATGAGCAGCACGAATGCGCCCGCCCACGCCTGCCGGTGCTGATCGTTGTAAGGCCCAATCGCGTAGGCGAAAATTTGCAGCGGCATCGCGGCGATGCCTGACTTTTCGGTCAGGCTGTGCGTCCAGCCCAGATTGCCCAGCGCGGTGAACATCAGCGGCGCGGTCTCGCCCGCGACGCGCGCGAGCGCGAGGAGGACACCAGTGACGATGCCCTTGAGCGCGGTGCGGAGGACGATTTGCACGATGGTTTTCCATTTGGAAATTCCCAGCGCGAACGAGGCTTCGCGGTAGCCGCCGGGCACGAGCTGCAAAACCTCCTCGGTCGTGCGCATCACGAGCGGAATCATCATCATGCCGAGCACGCCGCCGCCCGCGAGCGCGGAAAACCCGTGCATCGGCACGACCATGAGCGCATAAACGACGATGCCCCAGGTGATGGACGGCACGCCGTTCAAAATGTCGGCGGCGAAGCGGATCCACCAGTTCAATTTTGTGCCGCCATATTCGGAAAGGTAAACGCCGCCGAGCACACCGACAGGCACGCCGATGACTGCGGCCTGCGCGAGCAGGACAAATGTCCCGACAATGGCATTGCCCATCCCGCCGCCGACTTCGCCCTCGGGTTTTGGAAGCTCTGTGAAGAAGGCGAGGTTGATCGAGCTGAAACCTTCTTTAATCAAGTGATAAAACACGAGCAGCAACGGCGTGACGACCAGAATCGCGCACGTGAACGTGAGCGTCTGCATGAACGTGTTCTTGAACTTGCGCCAGTTGTGGTTTGGGGCGGTCATTTTGCGGAAATGAAGAATGTAGAATTAAGAATGAAGAAAAAAGCCAGAAAGCGGATCGAATGTCCGCGTTTTTTCATTCTGCATTCTTCATTTTTCATTTGTTTTAGTGTTGCGGCTTGACGCTCGGTCCGGCGAACGTTTTCAGCAGCAGTTGCGCGACGATGTTGACGAGCACGGTCACGCCGAGCAGGACGAGGCCGATTTCAAAGAGTGCGCTCGTATACAAACCGGGCGGGGCCTCATTGAACTCATTGGCGAGGACGCTGGCCAGCGTCGCGCCGGGCGCAAACAGCGAAGAAGTGATTTGTGGAAGGTTGCCGATGACCATAGTGACAGCCATCGTTTCGCCGAGCGCACGGCCGAGTCCGAGAATCACCGCGCCGAACAATCCTTTTTTCGCGTAGCTCAAGACGGCGATGCGCGTGACTTCCCAGCGCGTCGCGCCTAGCGCGTAGGCGGCCTCGCGTTGCAGGCCGGGGACGGAACGCAGGATTTCGCGCGAGACGGACGTGATGATGGGAATAATCATGATGGCGAGTATGATGCCAGCGGCCAGCATGCAGGGTCCGATGTTTGGCCCTTGAAAAAGGGGCAGAAAACCAACGGTGCCTCTCAACGCGGGAACCAGATGATTGTGCAGCCATGGAACCATCACAAAAAATCCCCACAGGCCGAGGATGACGCTCGGCACGGCGGCGAGCAGTTCGATGAACATGATGAGCGGCTGGCGCACGCGGAGCGGCGCGAGTTCGGTGAGATAAACGGCGGTGGCGATGCTGATGGGCACGGCGATGACGAGCGCGATGGCCGAGGAAACGAGCGTGCCGTAGATGAACGGCAGCGCCCCATAAACATCATTGCCCGGATCCCAATCGCTGCTGACAAGGAAATGCCAGCCGAATTTTTGCAGCGAGAGGTGCGAGCCACGGAACAGCTCAAAGCCGATGAGCGCGATGAGGCCGAACACGGCCAGCGCCATGACCATCGTCAGCCATTTGAAGGCGCTGTCGCCAAACTGGCTTCCGGCATTTTTTTGTGCGTCTCTGTTCAAAATTTCCTTCGATCCAAAAATCAAACGGACGAAGAGCGGGAGGAACTGCGCTCTTCGTCCGGCTCACGCCCATAAATTATCGGGCGGCGGAGCGATGTCATTATTTAATTGTATCGAGCACCTTCAATTCACGCTGCTGGACTTCATCCGGCAGGGGCGCGTAGTCGAGCGTGGGCGAAATCTTCTGGCCGTCGGTGACCGCCCATTTCAAGAATGCGACCAGCTTTGCGCCGTTGGCGGCGTTTTTGGAATTTTGATAGACGAGCACCCAGCTTGCCCCGGAAATCGGATACGCATTTGCGCCGGGAGCGTTGACCATCGAGAAGCGGAAGTCGTCGGGGATTTTCGCGGTGGCGAGCGCGGCGCTGACGGAATCGGGCGCGGGCGAGATGAAGTTGCCGGAGGAATTTTTCATGTCGGCGAAGGAGATTTTATTCTGGTCGGCGTAGGCGAGTTCCGCATAGCCGATGCCGCCGGGCAGTTGCTTGACCTGTCCGGCCACACCTTCGCTGCCTTTGGCGGCCGTGCCGATCCCTGCCGGCCATTTCACGGATGCACCTTTTCCAACCGAGTCCGCCCACGCGGGATTTACCGCGCTCAAGTAATCGGTGAAGATGAAGCTCGTGCCGCTGCCGTCGGCGCGATGAACAGGCACAATCGCCAGATCGGGCAAATCAACGCCCGGATTGAGCGCGACGATTTTCGGGTCGTTCCATTTTGTGATGTTGCCGAGATAAATGTTGGCGAGCGTGTCGCCATCGAGTTTCAGTTTCGGGCTGCCCGGCAGATTATAAATGACGGCGACGCCGCCGGCGACGATGGGAATGTGCAGGATTTTTCCCGGCGCGCTGGCGAGGGCTTCGTCCTTCATCGGAGCGTCGGAAGCGCCGAAGTCCACCGTCTGGTTGAGCAGGTTTTTGATGCCGCCACCGGAGCCGATGGACTGGTAATTGAACTGGACGCCCTTGTCCACATTGCCGTAAGCCTCGAACCATTTGGTGAAGGCCGGATAATCAAACGTCGAGCCCGCGCCCGTGATGTTGACGGTTGCGGCGTTGGTTTGTGCGGCGAGCAACACTGCGCCGCCGAGAATCGAAAGAATTATTTTTTTCATTTGCAAAAGGAGTTAATCAGTTTTTGGTTGTTAAATCACGTTACGTTCTGGTTAAAACTTCCACATGATGTCGGCCATCAAATGCAGGGCGTCAGTCTTTGCGCCTGCCGGCAGTGCGGGCGTATTGATGAGGCTGTTCGCATAGCAGGTAAATGTGAACGTCAGGGCGTCGGTCAGCGAATAGTTGAATTTGACGAGATGGCCTTTGATGTCCGTGCCGCCAGTCAAAGTTGTGCTGGAACCCGGGGTATAAGCTGGATAAAACACCGCTACGTTGTCGTCATCCACAATCTGGTCCCACCACGCGTTCGCGTCCAACTGCTGATAACGGTAGGAAATGTCCCATGCGCCTTTTTTGCCAGATTTGCCGAACGTGACGCCGCCCCACCAGCCGATGTTGTTGCCGGTGGTCGCGGGGTTGTTCATATATTCACCGGCGAGCTTGACCGGGAACGCGCCATTGTAGAGCGGAAATTTATCCAGCGTGTAGGTGACGCTGCCGCTGAGAACAATGGGATTGTAATTGCTGATGAAGTTCGTGGCAGCACCAAGCGCATTGCCCAAATTATTATCGTAAGGCGGGACATTGACGAGGCTGCCCTTGTTGGCAATGTCGTAGGCGGCAACGCCGAGCGACGAGCCGATCGCCGGAGTCCACTTGGCGTCCCAAATGATTTGGACGCCAGAAAGAAACGGGTCGTAGCTTGAAGCCTTGATTTCGTCCAGCACGAACACGCCGCTGTTGAACCTGAAAGAATTTGCACTGTTCAATTTGTAAGTCGCCTGCAACGCTGCACCTTCCGGCGTGTAATCAGGATCGAACACCATCGGCGAGGCATCGAAAGGATTCACCATTTTGCCGAACGTTCCCGCCACCAACCATGTGCCGTCGTTGATCGGAGTCCACTTGCCATAAGCCGTGTCAATGTAAAGCGGCTTCTTGCTGCCATCGCTGCTCAAAGTTTGATTGTTGGAAAGCGGATTGCTCGGAGAACCCTGGCTGTTGTCGCCGGAGCCCAGCCGGAAACCGACCTCAAGATTGTCCTTCATGTTCACCGTCAAACCCACGCGCAAACGGTAGCGCAGGCGTTCGCGAGCCACGATGCTGGCATTGTCGCTCGATGTGTCATCAAACCGCCCGCGAAAATCGCCGCTCAATTTGTAGCCCGTCACCCAGTCCGGCATGGGAAATTTGGAACCCAGCGCCGTGTTGAAATCGTTGACGGAGTTTGTCGCGTTTTCGGACCGCATTTCCTTCGCCTCGTCCACGGTGAGAATGCCCTTCTGCTCCAGCTTGTTGATCAGCGCGTCGTCAGTGGACTGTGCGTGGATGTTCGGGGTGAGGGCCATCAGCGCCGTGGCGCCGGCAAACAATGCAACTTTGGTGGTGTTATTTTGTTTTTTTAATTTTTTCATAGTGGTTGTTTCAGAGTTCGGCGACACAATGAAACGGTGCTGTTACAACCACATGTCGAAATTGTTACAATCAGGTAACAAAATCCTGTTTGGGGACATTCAGGAATCTAGAACCGGACTTTTCCACGGAAGGAGCGGCTGGAATCATCTGAATGGGATTTAATCTGCGGTTCAGTTTTCAGGCGTCATTCGAAACGTCCGGCTGATCGAGCGCTTCCCGCAATTTTATTGCCAGCTCGGACGGGGTGCAGGGGTTTTTCAGAAACGCCACGCCCTTGTTCAAAACGTCTTGGTGTCCGATGGTTTTATCGGTGTAGGCGGACTTGAAAATAATCTTGATCTGCGGATATAAGGCCCGCATACGGTCGGCCAGTTCCCTGCCGCTCATATCCGACATGGCGATGTCGGTGACCAGCAAATCAATGTGTTCCTGACCTTGCCGTTGAACGAGTCGCAAGGCTTCGATGTTGTTGGACGCCGCGAACACCGTGTAACCCAGCCGTCCGAGCAGCGCGCCTGCCATTTCGCGCAACGATGGGTCATTCTCGACCAATAAAATGTTTTCAGTGCCTCGCGGCAGTTCCGATGAGTCAAGCCTCTGGATGGGATTCTTCGGCTGATGCTCAAACTGCGGCAGATAGATTTTGAAGGTCGTGCCGAGCCCGGGTTCGGTATAAGCCACGATGTGTCCACCGCTTTGCTTGATGATGCCGTAACAGGTGGACAATCCCAAACCGGTTCCCTGCCCGACGTCTTTGGTAGTAAAAAACGGCTCGAACAGCCGCGCCTTGACCGTCTCGCTCATCCCTTTGCCGGTGTCAGTGATGGCCAGCATCACATAGCCCCCCGGTTTCAATTCGGGATGACGCCCCTCGCTGTCTTCGCCGAAGGAAACATTCGCGGTTTCCAGAGTGAGTTTGCCGCCGTTGGGCATGGCGTCGCGCGCATTGATGACGATGTTCATGATGACCTGCTCGATTTGTCCGGCGTCCGCCTTCACCGCGCGCAGGTCGGCGGCGGAAATGATCTGTGTCACCACGCCGTTGCCCATGAGATGTTGAATCACTCCCTCCATGCCCGCGATGACTAGGTTGAGATCGAGCGTCACGGGTTGTAGAAATTGTTTGCGTCCGTAGGCCAGAAGCTGCCGGGTGAGCGTGGCGGCTCGTCCGGCGGCCTGGGTGATTTGGGCCGCGTTTTCCGCAAGAGGACTTCCGGCGGGCAGTTCTTCGATCAGCATGTCACTTTGGATGATGATGGCCGTGAGGATGCTGTTGAATTCGTGCGCGATGCCGCCGGCCAGCTTCCCGACGGTTTCCATCTTCTGGGATTCGAACAACTGAGATTCAAGGCGTTTGCGCTCCGTGATGTCTTGAATCTGGGTGATGAAGTAAAGCGGCCGGTTCTGGGCGTCACGAACCAGGGAAACATTCAACGAAACCGAGACGAGGTGTCCGTGCGAGTGGACGTAGCGCTTCTCAATCTGGGAGGTGCGGATTTCCCCGGCAAGCAGCCGGCGCACATTCTTCAGGTCGGCCGCGAAATCTTCGGGATAGGTGATGTCCTGAAATGTGCGGGTGAGCATCTCGGCTTCGGAATAACCGACCAAGTCGCAGAGCGCACGGTTGACCTTGAGCCAGCGGCCGTCGGGCGAGACCAGGGCCACGCCGATGGGCGCATGGTTGAACGCACCGGAAAAGCGTTCCTCGCTTTCCCGCAATGTCTCCTCGGCACGCTTGAGTTCGGTGATGTTTTTGGAGATGCCAAATGTGCCAATGATTTGCCCGTCTTTGTCGCGGAGCGGCATTTTATTCGTGAGCACCCAAGTCACGCGCCCGTCGTTCCAAACTTCTTTTTCCACCCGGCCTATCAATGGACGGCCGGTGCGGATGATCTCCTGTTCGTCCTCAAAGGCGGGACGCGCGTGTTCTTCCGTAAAGAAGTCAAAATCACTCTTGCCCACCATCTCATCCACGCTCTTCAAACCAAAATTCACAGCCAGGGCCTTGCTGGTTTTGATAAAGCAGGACCGGGCATCCTTGAAATAAATCTGGTCCGGCGAGTTGTCGAGCAGCGAACGCAACAAGTCGCGCTCGTAGGAAAGTTCAGCTTCAGCCCGCTTGCGTTCCGAAATGTCAAAAAGAATTCCCTGCGTGCCGATGATTTTTCCGTTCGGGTCAAACACCGGGGATTTCACAACGTGCAAATGCTGCATTTTGCCATTTGCATCGGGATACTCCTCCTCCAACTCGATCCGCCTGCCACTTTCCATTATTAATTTATGGTGGTTGATGCCCAGGGCCATAAATTCGATTTCTTTCGAATGTTTTGCGTTCCGACCGTGCGACCAGATGGCTGCAAGCTCCCCGGGAGACTTGCCCAGGAGTTGATCCGCCGTTGTGCCTTTGATCTGGCAGAACCAGGAATTCACGAAAATAAAACGCCCTTCCTTGTCCTTGCGGAAAATGCCGGCCGGCATCTGGTCAACCAGTGAATAATAATTTGCCTCCGATTCCTTCAATGCCGCCTGATCCATTCGACTTTGCGTGACATCGCGGAAGGTCCAGATTCTTCCAAAGTTCCTGCCCTCCTTGTCGCGCACCGGCGCGGTGATCCGCTCCATGATCGTCCCGTCCTTGAGTTCGATCTCATCCCAGCCGCTTTCGTCGGGATGGGAGTAGTATTGCAGGACTTTTTCCCTAAACTTGCCCGGGTCGGTGGTGGCATTCGTTACATGGCGAACCTGTGCCTGATCATCGTTGCTTTCGGCGATGGCCGGCGGGATTTTCCATAATTCCTCAGTCCGCTGGTTTTGGAAAATCTTTTTCCCCTGGCTGTTGACCACCAAGATGCCGTCCGCCGTCGAACTCAGCGTGGCATTGAGCACGGACAGGGACTCGGCAAGTTCCTTTGTTCGCTCCTCGACACGACGTTCCAGACCGCCCCGCGCGGCCTGCAACGCGGCATCCCGCTGTTGAATCTGCACAAGCATTTCGTTGAAGCCGTCCACCAACTGGCCGATTTCGTCGTCGTTTTGTTTTTTTGCCCGCAGCGAATAATTTTTGTCCTGTGCCACAGTTCGCGCCACCCGCGCGAGACTCAGGATCGGGCTGGACACCAGCCGCTGCAGGCGGCTCGACAACAGCAGGGCGGCCAGCAACGCCGTCAGGAACACTATTCCCAAGATTTCGATATAGCTCGCGAGACGTGCCGAAATATCCTTCAAGTCCGAGACGACAAAAATCGTGCCGGTCGTCACGCCGCCCTGTTTGATGACACGAAACAGGTGCAGTTCATTCCCGGTGAATTCCTCGCCGGCGACCCTTGCAGCCGGCGGCACAAACACAGAAGCGGTGTCGCGCTTGTAAACGGCAAACACATGGCCGTCGTTGGAATAGACACAGGCGGAAACAATGCTGTCATCCGCGCGCAGAGCGGCAAGCGTATCCTCGGCGGTCTTCGGATCGTTGAAATCAATTGCCCCGGCGCAGTTGTTGCCGATGGCATCGGCCAGAATGGTGACCCTCTGGCTCAACTCCCTGCGGAAGGTGAGCGAGTCATAAAAGATAAATGCGGCGCACGCCAGCAACAGCGCCAGGCTGCTGGTCAGCATGATGATCAGCGTCTGCTTGCGCCGGATGGACATGGTCTGGAGAATTTGCATGGCTAGTTCGTCCTGCCTTTCACCACGTCCGCCACCGCCAGCAATCTGGAGCTGATTTTCAAACCCGCTTTATTCGCCGTTGTGAGATCAATTTCAAGGCGGACTTTTCCATCCTTCAGCACGAAATTGATGATGCCGCCATTTTGTGAGAACTCCTCGTCCTCGCCGACGGTGAGAATGGGCAGCGCGCCGGCCTTGCTCAAAATTTCGCCCATCCGGGAGGATTCCGAGTCGCTGACAAACAAAATCTGGCAGCCGTTCAAATCCGAGTCCGCAGCCAGATGCTTGATGGCGAACGGACGGCCATTGACCATTTTGTCCGCGACATCATGCTGCAAATTGTCGCCGAACGGATCCGTTCCCAGCACGCCGATGGTGATTGGTTCGGCGGAGTTCGTGAATGCCGTCGCCGGCCAGTCAACATATTTGGCGAAGTTTAAGAGGAAGACCGCCTTGACTTGATATTCCTTGGATGAAGCATCTTCGCAGTTTCCCTGGGTCATTCCCATCAAGAGGAAGGCCAGCACCATCAGTCCGCTTGTCCGCTTGAACAGCCGCGCCGCCATCAAATTTATGTTGCTGAAATTAATCTCGTTCATTTGCAATCCCATGTCACCCGGGTTCCATTAGAAGCGCCAGGTGACGCGCGCCATGATGCTGCGCGGGATTTCCGTGAGCAATGTCGTCTTGTAACTGGTGAATTCGGAATGGCTGTTGTCCGCGAGATTTTGTCCGAAAATGCCAAGCTCCAGAGATTTGACGGGCCGCCACGTCACGCCGAGGTCCACGCGGACATACGAGGGAATGGTGATGGCCGTGCTGCCGAGCAGCGGACTGATCTGGTCAACATAATAAACCGCGCCGTCCAATTCGACGTGGTGCGGCAGATCAAGATACGAGTGGATTTGAAACTGGTTCTGCGGATTGTTGTCATAGGTCTGCGATGGATTCAGGTGCGTCTGCGAAAAGGTGTAGCCGGCGGTTAATTTCCACTTGTCCGTGACGCTCCATTCGCCCAAGACTTCCGTGCCATAAGTGTCGGCGTGCTGGATGTTTTCAAATGTCAGCGGAACAACCACCGGCCCCGCAGGCGGCACAAAAAACGGCGCGCCTTGGACGGGCGCTATCAATTGGTCATAGACGTTGTAATAAGCGGCGATGTCGAATGACAGCCGCTCGGCGGGCTTGATCCGGTAGCCCAGTTCGTAGGCGATCATTTTTTCTGTATCGAGATTCGGATTTCCAGAAACTGTGACGAGGGCCGGCGGGCTGTATGAACGATTTTCCAGAATGTCCTGTTCCTCATCGGCTGGCGTTCTGACCGTGCGCGAAACGGCGGCCCAAACCGTTTGTCTTTCCGTCGGCGTCCAGGCCAGCCGGATGCTCGGTTCCGCTTCAAATCCAGTGTCGTCGTTTTGCTCAAACTTCGAGCCAAGCGTCAAATGCAAACGGTCGCGCACGACCGTGATGTCGTCCTGGATAAACGTGCTGAAAATCTGATGCTGGTCGCTATCCGGCAAGAACGTCACAAAAAAATCCGAGTTGGCAATGTCTTCCGTCAGGTAGCGGTAGCCGGCACCCCAGACAATGTCCTGCCGGCTGCCCAAGGCAAACCGGTGTTGCAGATCGAAATCGTAGGTGTTGTTTTTGATGACGACGGGCGCTTCGCCCTGCTCCGAATGATCATAATACATTTGCAGGTTCAATTGCGACGTGTCCGAAAAAATGTGCGTCCAGCGGCCCAGCACGTTTGCGCCGCTGTCGTGGTCAAGATAATTGGTGCGGTTCGCAAAGGGCGGTGTCAGCGTCGTCTCGTCAATCGTTTCGCCCGCATCGCTTTGATAGAAATCCCCCTGAAGCGTGAAATCATTTTCATCGGACGCGTTCCAATCCGTGCGAAAGCCGCCTCTCGTCGCGTCCCAACGGTCCGCAGTGCCGCTGCCGGTGGAATCGGAAAAATGATCGCGGTTGAAATAGGTCACATAGGCGCGATAGAAAAGATTCGTCGCAAGCTGGCCGCCGTATTGGACGGTGGTGCTCGGCTGATCTTCCGTGCCATAAGTGATCGTGGCCAGTCCGCCCTGGGTGTCCCTGGCGCTCTTGGTGATGATGCTGATGACGCCGTTGACGGCGTTCGCGCCCCAAAGCGTCGCGCCCGGACCGCGAATGACCTCGATGCGCTCGATGTCATCCAGCGGCACGTCCTGCACATTCCAGAAAACTCCCGCGCTCGCCGGTGTATAAACGGAGCGGCCGTCAATGAGCACCAGCAATTTGTTTGCATACTGGTCGTTGAAACCCCGCGCGCTGATCGCCCAGTGGTTTGCATCAATCTGCGCCACGTCCAGTCCCGGAACCATGCGCAGCAGTTCCGGGATGCTCGTCATGCCGGAACGCCGGATGTCTTCCTGCGAGATGACGTAGATGGCGGTGGGAGCCGTGAACAGGTCGGTTTCCTTTTTTGAAACGGAAGTGACCTGCACGTTCACCAGTTGCTCCAGAGTGAAGTTCTCCAGGTCGGCGGAGGATTGGGAAAGTTGATTGGTGTCGGCGGCGGGCGCGGCAACGCAGTGGATTGTCGCCATGCACATCACGCCCGCGCACGCCGCCAGTTGGCTGGTATTGGAACTTTTCATTGGGTTTGATGGGTTGTCGTTCTCAGCTTCCGAAGGGGATCGGCGGCCGTTTTATCATCCAGCATGCTGCGCACTTTGCCGGCCAGTGTCGCGGGTGAATAAGGTTTGGGCAGGAACGCATCTCCGGCCTCAAGCACGCCATGTTGCGCAATGGCATCATCCGTGTAGCCCGAAATGAAAAGGATCTTGAGATCGGGATAGGTCGCCTTCAGCCACTCGGCCATCACTTTGCCGTTCATCTGCGGCATGACAATGTCCGTGATGACGAGGTCAATCGGACCCTGTTTATATTCACTCGCCACACGCAATCCGTCCTGGCCGTTGTTCGCGCGCAGCACATTGTAGCCTTGCGCCTCCAAAATGTTGCCGGTCAGATGGCGCACGGATGGTTCGTCTTCCACGAGCAGCAACGTTTCCGTTCCACGGGCGAGGAGTTTCTCGTTGCCGTTTTCCTTGAACATGTCCACCGGTTCCGCCGGCTGCCCGGCTCGTGGAAAATAGATTTTGAACGTCGAGCCTTTGCCCTGTTCGCTTTGCACTTCAATCCAGCCGCCGCATTGCCTGACGATGGTCTGGCAGGTGGCCAATCCCAGGCCCGTGCCCTTGCCTTCGGGTTTCGTCGTGAAAAACGCCTCAAACAAATGCGTTTTGACTTCGGCGCTCATTCCGATTCCCGTGTCGGTGATGGCAAGCATCACATGGTCGCCGGAAGTGGCGCCCGCGTGCGCGCGCGCCTGACTTTCGTCGGACGTGACGTTGGCCGTTTCAATCTTCAAGTTGCCGCCGTTGGGCATGGCGTCGCGGGCGTTGACGACCAGGTTCATCAGCAACTGGCCGATCAAGCCCGAATCGGCTTTGATTTGTCCGGTTTCTTTTGCTTGAATGACGGCCAGTTTGACGTTTTCGCCAATCAGCCGGCGCAACATTTTATCCATGCTCTCGATGACTTCGTGTAGGTTGAGAACGGTCTGCTGTATCTTCCGCTTGCGGCTGAAAAGCAGAAGCTGCTGCGTCAATGCCACCGCGCGCTCCGCCGCGTGTCCGATTTCTTCGGCACATTTGTGCGCAAGGCTGTCGGGAGCGAGTTCGGGCATCATCCAGTCGTTGTAGCCGATGATGACGCCGAGGATGTTGTTGAAATCATGCGCGATGCCGCTGGCGAGGTGGCCGATCACCTCCATTTTTTGCGCTTCAACAAACTGCGCCTCGAACCGCCGGCGTTCGGCCCGCTCATGGGCTTCCCGCATGGCACGGCGCACTGCCGGGACGAGACGGAAGAGACGTTCCTTCGGCACAAAATCTATCGCACCGTCATTGAGCGAATCAATGGCCTGCTCCTCACCCGGCGTCCCGGACACGAGGATCAAAGGGATGTCCGGCCGGCGTGCGTGCGCGATCCTCACTGCGGACAGCCCGTCAAACGTCGGCAACGCGAAATCCGAAAGGATCAGGTCAATGCCGCCGCCTTCGAGCGCCGCCACAAATTCATCGCGGGTTTGCACTTGGGTGACTGCGCTGGCGATGCCTCCGGCTTCGAGGGTGGATCGAATGAGCGCGGCATCGTTCGGGTTGTCTTCCAGGTGCAAGATATGGAGCGGTGATTCCATGTTGATGAAATGCAATTTGGGTTTGGAGTCAGCTCATGATGCAATGAATCAAACGGAGTTGGATAGTTATTTTTGGCATGATTCTTGGCACAAAAAATATCCGAATTTCAAAGGTGCGACTAACCGCTTCTTGCCAATTCAACTACAATTATTGACCTTTGCAGACCCCGTGCTGGATCAAGTTTTGCAAGCCTGAAGCGCGGGTCTGTGGCCTGCCGCAGCTTCCACTGGGCGGAATAAATTGTAAATATCCGCCAAAACAGCCAGAAACACCGCATATTCAATGCAGTCATGGCAATCGCGTCATGGTAATATCATCGGCAGATTATGGTTTCACTCCAATTAATTTTCGGCAAAGAAGACCCGGATTTTCATGTTGCCCGTCAATGCCGCCATCGGCTCTGGACTGATGAAACCGGTGCAACTCCCATGAAATTGCAGGACCTGACGTGAGGAGGTTCATTCTTCCGGAAAACAGAATTTCTTTGCGCCCTTGCGGCTTTGCGTGAGACTCAACCCGCGTTCTCAATCGGCTTCGCCGAAATCTCCAGCATCCGCTCAATCGGCAGCCGCGCTCGCTTGATGATTTCCGGCGGCAACTCGACGCGCGGCGACAGCTTCTTCATGCAGTCGCGCACCTTTTCGAGCGTGTTCATCTTCATGAATTTGC
>CAYPTV010000036.1:0-13104 GCA_964413505.1 uncultured Bifidobacteriaceae bacterium
TTGCTGACGAAGAACACAAAAAACGCAGCGGTCACGAGCGTCGTTGAAACAATCCACGTCATGGGCAATTGATAAACCTTAGGCGCGTGATTGAAAAGCATAAGCGCGCCGAGGAAAAACGCGATGATGCCGCCGCCGGTCAATACGCCATGCGTCGGCGCAAAAATATCAATGGCGAACAGCGCGAGCGCCAAAATGACCAGCGCAACGCCGGCAATGTTCAGCGGCAGCGTGGCCGACATGTAAAGCAGCAGGATCAGCGCGAGCGCGCCGGCGACGCCAGGAAAAATCGCGCCCGGATGGCTCATCTCCGCGATGATGCCGTAAATCGCGATGAGCATGAGCAGCATCATCACTTGTGGCTGCCAGAAAAGTTGGAAGAATCTTTCGCCCGCGCTCATCGGGATTTCCACGACGCTCACGCCGGCGGTTTTCAGAATTTTTCCGCTTACGGAACGGCCGTTTAATTTTTGGAGCAAGTCGGGAACATTCGTCGCAATCAGATCAATCACTTTCAATTTCAGCGCTTCCTCTGAAGTGATGGCATCGCTTGCCGTGACTGATGATTTTGCCCACTCGACATTGCGGTGCCGTTTTTCGGCGATGGTCTGCATGACCTTCGTGTAGGCGTTGCCGACTTTTTGCATCATGATGCTGTTGGTGGTTTCGCCTTCGTTGCCCATCTCGACAGGATGCGCCGCGCCGATGGTGGTGTGTGGTGCCATCACCGCGATGTCCGCCGCCAAAGTGATATAAACGCCCGCGCTGCCGGCCATCGCACCTTCCGGCGAAACATAGACGACCACCGAAATTCGCGCCGCATAAAATTCCTGGACAATGTCGTCCATGGAATTGGCCAGGCCGCCGGGGGTGTTCATTTCGATGACGAGGCACTCGTCGTTTTGATTTGCGGCGACATCGAGCGCGCGGGAAATATAATTGGCCGTGGCCGGGCCGATGGCACCGTCAATTTTGATCAGCCCGACTTGCGCGGCTTGAGTTGCCGCTGCGCCGAAAACCAGTCCGGCAATTGCGATGGAAATCCAGCGCTTCATAATTTTCCGACCTGATGGCAACGTAACAAAAAAACGCACGCTGCAACAATTTAATAATTTGTCATGCGAAGAACGTGAAGTTCGGGAAGGGATAATTATTTTGTCGGCACTTTCGTCATCGCGTCTTTCACAGCCTGTCTGCTCGCGTCCGAGCCGGTGAAAAGCTGGTCGGGAAATTTGCGATACTTCACCATCTCGTCGAAGATGCCTTCGCTTTGATAGAGGTTCGCGTGGAATCCCGCCAGATATTGCAGGCGCAAATTCCAGTCGTGATTGATCTCGGCGTCCGCGAGCCACGGCGCGAGGTCCTGCGCGTTTCCGGCGAACGTGGCGAATAAATCGGTTGCAGTCGAAAAGCCTATGCTCTTGAGTGATGTCACCACTTCCGAAAATTCCGGCTGCGTGAGGCGTTGTTCGAGTTTGTCAAGGTTAATTTTGGTTTCGCCGGCTTGGCCGAGCAACACCACGTCGTAGCCCTTGCCGTTTTCGTCGTTGCTCCAGATTGTGCCTTCGGGGAAGACTTCAAAAAACGTCGCGATTTCACTTTTCACGACGGCGGAATTGCTTTCGTAAAGCGGCACCCATTGCGTGACGATGCCGCCGGGGTTCAGATGGCTTTTCACCAGCTCGAAGTATTCTTTCGTATAAAGCGTCGCCGAGCCTTTGACCCACGGATGAATCGGGTCGGACGTGATGATGTCGAACTTGTCGTGCGTCGTGAAAATATAATGCCGCGCGTCGTCGAAAATAATTTTCGTTCGCGGGTCGGTCACGACGCCGAAATTTTCCTCGTTGAAATACGTCGCGGCAATGTGCGGAACGAGCGGCTCCATTTCGCAGATGGTGATGTTCGTGACGCCCGGCGTGATCGTGAACGTCCCCGCCGTCACGCCCGCGCCGCAGCCGACGATCAGCACCGAGACCGGATGCGGATGCACGAGCGCCGGAATGTGAGCCAGCATCCGCTGCAATCTCATGTCCTGCGGTTCGCTCGACGCCTCGATCTTGCCGCTGATGTGGAAATTGCGGACGCCGGTGGAATAATTTCGCGACACGGCCACCGAATTGTTCATACCCTCGCCGACGTAAAGCATCTCCGATTCGCCCAGCCGGCTCGGCATATAACGTCCGTAGGCGACCAGTTCGCCGGGAATTTTGTGAACGTGCTTCGCCAGCATCGCAGGAAATAAAACCAGCGCGGCGAAAATCAGAATTCCGCGAATGATTTCAGCCGGCGAAGTTTTTTTCCAAAATTGCCACGCGAACGCAACGCACATCAATAGCGCGCCGCACGCGGCAATTACGATTAACAGCCGCTGGCTGTCTTGCGTGCCAATCCATGGAATGAGAACGATGCTGAAGCCGATGCCGCCAAAAATTCCGCCGACCGTGTTCGCCGCATAAACTCCACCGACGAGCCGCGCCGGGTCCTGCCCGCGCGCCGCCGCCGCCAGCGCGAGCGGAAAACTCGCGCCCCACAAAATCGTCGCCGGCAGCAAAGCCCAGAGGCAGCGCGCCAAATCCAGTTGAAAATTAAACCAAGCATTTGTCGTCAGCGACGGGTCAATCGGCCAATACGGCAAAGATTCTGCGAGCATATAAGCCGTCCAGAAAATTGCCGCCGTCAAAAAAAACTGGCACCAGCCGAGCAGAATTCCGGGCCGCAGACTTTTCCGAGCGAGCGACGCCCCAGCCGCGCTGCCGATGCCCAGCCCAAAAAGAAACACGGCGAGGATGATGGAAAAGGCATAAACCGTTCCGCCCAGCGTCAAGGACAGCAGCCGCGTCCAGACGACCTCCGCGCCAATCGCCGTCAGCCCCGAAAGCGCAATTGTGACATATACCGGCCACAGAAAATTTTTGGCGGACGGATTGGCAGAAATATTTTCCGCTGCTGGCTTTGCTTCCAATTCTTTCCGAATTTCAAACCGCTTTGAAACCGACAGTGCCACCGCCGCCAGCGCGACTGTTCCGTTGATCGCCGCCGCGGCAAAAGTGGCGAAGAATGAATCATGAACACGCAACAGGTAAAATCCCGCGAGCAGGCAGCCGAACACCGCGCCAGCGATGTTGCCGCCGTAAAAAAATCCCAGCCACGAAACGCCGTGCGGCGTGGATTCAATCCGCCGTGCCATCGCGGGCAGCGTCGCGCCCATTAAAATTGTAGGCGGCAAAAGGCAGATTGCCGCGAACAAACCGCGTTGCAAAATTCCCGCCAAGCCGCCGCTGGTATGCGCTGAATAAATATGCGCGGCTTCCGACATTTCAGATAATATGACAATTCCAAAAATGCCGATGCCGAATTCCAGCAGCGCATAAACGCGCAGCGGATGCCGCGCGGCGGAGATGAGGCGCAGCAGCACCACGCTGCCCAGGCACATGCCGCCCATGTAAGTTCCCACCAGCACGCCGAGCGAGACCGCCGAGGAACCGATGAACAATTGCAGCATCTGGAACCAGACGATTTCGTAAATCAGAGCGGCACAGCCACTGCCGAAAAACAACAGCAATAAAAACGGCAGCAACGGTCGCAAAGGCGGCGCATTGGATTCCTTTGCAAAAGTGGCGTTCATGGTCACACCGAGGCTATGCAGATTGAGTTTGGTGTCAATTTGTATTGGCCACTTCCAATGCGATGACCTGTGCTAATTGCCTTTCACCGTGGATGAACCAGCACAACTGGAACCTGCCAGCGCCACGCACTCCGCGCACAGTAATTTTCCGGCGAATTCCAGCACGTCAAAACTGCCGCAGCGTTCGCAGGCTTTTTCGGCTGAATTGGCTGGCTTGGTTTCCACGATTGTCGGAGTAGCGGCTTTCGGCAGAAAGCCGCACTGTTCAAATTTTGAAATGCGGCGCTCTGCCGAGACGCCGCTACACAGTTTTCGCAAAACCCTCCGCCATCGCGATGGCCTTACGCATGGCCATGGATTTGTTGATGGTCTCCTGATATTCGCCTTCCGGCGTGGAATCGTTCACCCAGCCGCCGCCGGCCTGCACGTAGGCTTTGCCATCTTTGATCAGCGCGGTGCGGATGGTGATGCAGGTGTCCAAATTTCCGTTGAAAGAAAAATAGCCAACCGCGCCGGCGTAGGTGCCGCGAGTGGTCTGCTCCAGTTCGGAAATGATTTGCATCGCGCGGATTTTCGGCGCGCCGCTCACCGTGCCGGCGGGAAACGTCGCGCGCATCAGATCGTAGTTCGTTTTTTCCGCCGACAATTTTCCTTCGACCTGAGAAACGATGTGCATGACGTGGCTGTAACGCTCGATGAACATCAAATCTTTCACCTGCACGCTGCCGAAATCGCAGACGCGGCCGATGTCGTTGCGCGCGAGGTCCACGAGCATGACGTGCTCGGCGCGCTCCTTCGGATCGGCGAGCAGATCTTTTTCGAGCGCGGCATCTTCGTCCTCGTTTTTGCCGCGCCGACGCGTGCCGGCGATGGGACGGATTTCCACTTTGCCTTCCTCGCAGCGGACGTGCAGTTCCGGCGATGCGCCAACCAGCGCAAAGCCGTCCAGCTCCAGCAAAAATAAATATGGCGACGGATTCACATTGCGCACCGCGCGGTAAATTTCCAGCGGCGACGCCGTGACCGGCGTTGACCAGCGCTGTGAACCGACAACCTGAATGATGTCGCCCGCCGTGATGAGTTTTTTTGCAGCCTCGACGTTTGCGAAAAACTTCTCTTTCGTTTGATTGGCTTCAAAAGCAACCGGCGACATTACTTCCGGCTGAACACCAACGGACTTGTTTTCGTTCGGTTGTTCGAGCAGCGACACAATGCGGTCAATTTCGCTGGTCGCATTTTCGTAGGCGTCGGCCGGGCTGTCGGCGTCGTCGAGAATGGCGTTGACCAGGATCGTGATCGTCTGCTGCACGCGGTCAAAAATGAGCAGCTCGTCGGCGATGAGAAAATACAGCACCGGCGTTTTCAATTCATCGTGCGTCGGGCGCGGCACGACGGGTTCGATGTCATGGATGAATTCGTAGCCAATGAAGCCCAGCGCACCGCCGGTGAAGCGCGGCAATCCCGGCACAGCCACCGCGCGATATTTTTTCATCACGCGCTCGACGACTTGGAGGCCGTCCTTCACGTCCTTGCCGACGACGGAACTTTCCGTGATGCGGCCATTTTCGATCATTTGGACATGCTGCCCGTCCTGCCGGATGACGGCGCGCGGATTGCAGCCGACGAAGGAATAGCGCCCGAGATGTTCGCCGCCTTCGACAGATTCGAAGAGGAACGATTCGCCCGCGCCGCGAATTTTGCGGTAGGCCGAGAGCGGCGTTTCCAAATCGGCAAGAATGCGGCGCGTGACGGGAATGAGATTTCCCTGCGTCGCAAACTTTTGAAATTCTTCCAGCGTCGGTGAATACATGCGCTCTTTTTAGCCGAAGCGCGGGGAAAACAAAAGCAGGAAGCCGCGCAGCTGTTCCGGTGCGATGTCAATTGCCTCCAAAAAGCACGCGACAGGCCGCCCGGAAATTTGTAGAATCTTCCCATGAACCCGTTCCCCTCAGGCTCAGGAACGCTTGCCGTGCCGCGCTGTTTCCTGACGCTGTTTCTCCTCGCACAAACAGATGCGTTCGCACCGGCTGCCGGAATTTTTCCTGCGACCAACGCGCCCGTCGCCACGAATCCAACCACTCCGCCTGTCCGCGATGCCGCCGCCACCGCCGTGCCGGGCGCGCGTCTGGATTACGCGCCCGGGCAGCCGCCGAAATTGTGGTCCGTCGCGGCCGCCGAGACCGTCATGGCGCGCTGGCCGGATTTCTCCAAGGCGTATTTCAACGGCTGGACGTATGTGAACGGCTACGAACTTTTTGGGTTTGAAATGCTCTACCGTTCGACCGGCGACAAAAAATATTTTGACTACATCAAGAACTACATTGACCAGTTCGTGGATGCGGACGGGAATTTTCAGGCCGTCGTCAATGCCAGGGGCCAGACCAATACTCCGGTCTTCAACAATCTCGACAACATGATGACCGGCAATTCTCTCGTCATGCTTTACGAAACCACCAAGGACGAGCGCTATAAGAAGGCCACCGAAAAAATCCGCCGCGTGTTCGACACGTATCCGCGCAACGGCGACGGCGGCTTCTGGCACAACCAGCGCATGAACGGCCAGATGTGGATTGACGGCATTTTCATGGGGCAGATGTTCCTGACGCGCTACGGCAAATCCATCGGCGACAGCCAGTATTGCTGGGACGAGGCGACGAAGCAGTTGTCCGTCTTCGACAAACGCGCCGAGCGGGGCGATTCCGGGATGTTGTTGCACGGTTATTTTGAGTCCGGCCACGGCGGCAGTGTTCCCGGCTGGGCCGATCCGCAGACCGGCCTTTCGCCCGAAGTCTGGAGCGAGGGCCTCGGCTGGTATTCGCTCGTGCTGGTCGAGACGCTGGCGGATTTGCCGAAGGATCATCCGCGCCGCGCCGAGATGGAGGCGATTTTCCACCGGCTCGCCGCCGGGTTGAAACGCACGCAGGACCCGAAGAGCGGACGCTGGTTTCAGGTCGTGGACAAGGGCGACCGGCCGGACAACTGGACGGACAATTCCGGCAGCTCGATGTTCACCTACACCCTCGCGCGGGGAATTGAACTGGGCCTGCTCGACAAAACGGAATATGCGCCGGTTGTCCAAAAGGGCTACCAAGGCATCACCGCCAACGCGAAGATCAACGACCGGGGATTGCTGGACATTTACAGCGCGTGCGACGGCGTCGGCGTGCAGGTGGATTACGCGCACTACATCAATTTCAGAAAATCCATCAACGCGAAGGAAGGCAACGCGGGTTTTCTCTGGGCCACGGCTATTGTTGAGAAGCCGCAGTTGGAGCTGTTGAAAAAGAAGTGAAGCGCATCACCATCAGCCGCATGAAAAGAATCCTGATGTTCGCTGGGGTGTTGGGACTGTTGGCAGTCCGGCCCGCACTCGCACAGGTGGCACATTCCTTCGTTTGCACGGATTACACGCAGGGAAAAGCATTTATCATTTCGTCCGCCGGAGAAATTGAATGGGAATATGACGGCGCGACGAATTGCAACGACCTCTGGGTTTTGCCCAACGGCAATCTGCTCTTCAACACCGGCCACGGCGTGAAGGAAGTGACGCACGACAAAAAAGTCGTGTTCGATTACGAATCCGCCAGCGACATTTACGCCTGCCAGCGGCTGGCCAACGGCAACACGTTCATTGGCGAATGCAGTGCGGGCCGGCTGCTCGAAGTGAATCCCGCCGGTCAGATCGTGAAGGAAATCCACCTGCTGCCGCCCGGCATGGACGGCGGCCACGCCTTCATGCGCAACGCGCGGAAATTGGACAATGGAAATTATCTCGTCGCCCATTACGGCCTGAAAGTCGTGCGCGAATACGATTCCACCGGCAAGCTCGTCCGGGAAATTCCCGCTGCCGGCGGCCCGCACAGCGTCGTGCGGCTGTCCAACGGCAACACGCTCATTTCCTGCGCCGACGGGCCGGGCGGCTCGCGCGTTTTTGAAGTGGACGCCGCCGGCAAAACCGTCTGGCAGGTGCAAGGCAATGAACTCGCGGGCGTCCAGTTGAAATTCATGGCCGGCCTGGAACGTTTGCCCAACGGCGACACGCTGATGGCGAACTGGCTCGGCCACAAACAATTTGGCAGGACGGCGGACTTGATCGAAGTCACGCCGGACAAGCGCGTCGTCTGGAAATTTTACGGCGGCGACAAAATCAAAACCATTTCCAGCGCGCTGGTTTTGGACGGGTCGCCTGCCGACGCCGCACGCGGCGAAGTCTTGCACTGAAAATTTGGCCAGCGGTTTCCGTCCCCGAGAAATTCAGCCTTTCTTTTTATACATCTGCTCCGGCGTGAGAATTTGCGGCTCGGTGGTCTTGAAGCTGTCGCCGTCGCCTTCGATGGAGCGGAAGAAACAGGAGTTGTAACCCTCGTGGCAGGCCGGGCCTTTTTGCTCGACCTGGATGAGCAGCACGTCGCCGTCGCAGTCGAAGGCGATGTCTTTGACGGTTTGCGTGTTGCCGCTTTCCTCGCCCTTCATCCAGTATTTCTGGCGCGAGCGGCTCCAGAAATGCGTCTTGCCGGTCTTGATGGTGTCTTCGAGCGAGGCGCGGTTCATCCACGCCATCATCACCACGCGGCCGGTTTTCTGTTCCTGAATGATCGCGGGGATCAGGCCGTTGGCGTCAAATTTCAATTTGTCGTAAAAACTCATAATCAGATCATTTAACCACCAAGCCGCGAAGACACAAAGCCGGATTTTGTCGAATGCACCACGGTTATTGTCCTCGCAACGACGGCGGTGCGACCATCAAATCGGTGGAGATATCCGGGACATTTGTGCCGGCGACGACGATGTTGGTGGGTGCAATCATGATATTTGCGGGCGTGGCGTTCGTGGGGGCGATATTGGTGACAGTAATCACAATGTTTGCATCGGTGATGGCGATGTTCGTGAGCGCGGGCGCGAAATTGTTTGTGTCGGCGACGGAATTGGTTGAAAAGTCGGCAGGCGGTGGGTTTTCGCGTTCGTCGAGATTTTTTTTGATTCGGTTTTTCAGTTCGAGAAAGGCGACGTTGGTCACGGCGTCGAGTTGCGCCTGCGCGTCGGCGAATCGTCCGGCGGCGACCTCGATGCGCGCGATGTGGATATAGACGCCCTCGCGCTCGTTGTCGTCGCGGGCGATTTGCAGCGCGTTGGTCCATGCGCGCAGCGCGTCGTTGGTTCGGAGCGGCTTGATGCCATAATAATTTTGCGCGTAGTCGGTCGCGAGCACAAAGTCGTCCGGCGCCAGCTTCATCGCCTGCCGGTAAAGCGCGAGCGCCTTGTCGAAAACCTGCTGCTCGTTGATGCCGTAAAATTCCTCGGCGTCCTTGCGAAACATATAAACCGTGGTGGCGAAATTCTGGTAATAGACCGGCTCGTTGGAATTGATCTCAATGGCCTTGGCGTAATAAATGAAGGCGTTGGTGAGCGGGCCGTTTTCGCCGTAGTAATTGGCGAGGTTGTTCCAGACGGCGGGATTTTTCGGGTCGAGTTCGCGGGCGTTCTCGTATTGGAGCACGGCGTCGTTTTCGTCGCCGATGTCGTTTAGAAAGGTGCCGTAGGCGAGGTGGCCGCGCGCGGAATCGGGATGGAGCTTCAGGAAATCCTCGTATTCCTTTTTGACGGTGGCGAAACGGGCGTTGATTTTTGTGTTCATCTCGTCCTTCGACAATCCAGCGCCCTGCGCCGCAAAGGTGTCGTTGTCCTTGATCCATTTGTCCACATCGGCGAGCGATGCGTCGTCGTCGGCCATGATCTGCAGGAGCTGTTTTTCGGCCGGGTCGTTGGGATTGACGATGGTGACTGAGGCGCCGGTGTTTTGCCGGATGAGATTGCTGACGGCCTGCGGCTGGTTGGTGGCCAGCAGCGCGCCCAAAAGGCCGATGGTGAGGTCGTTCACGCCGGAAATTTACCTGTTCTGAAAACAAAAGACAGAATTTAAGAGTTGAATTCAGGACGATTCCTTCCGGGAATAAAAAAAGTGGCCTTGCCTTGAATTGGTGGACAAATGTTGGGTGATTGTGTGAGCTAAAGGACACACCGCCATGAACACTGAAAGCCTGACACCACGCAAACACAAGCGATCCGGCCAAGCGGGCAACTGGATTTTGAACCGGCGCGTTTTCTGCGCCGCCGGACTGTCCGGCGCACATTTTGGCTGGCAAATGCTGCGACCATCTGCCGCTGTATCGGCAGGAGCAAATCTTTGTTCAACGACACCGGGTTGGTGGCGTGGTGTTTTTATACGTTGCCCGGGCTTTTGCGCAGCCGTCTCCTGCCATGACTGACTGGAATTGAGGATTGGCGTGAGGGGTGGCGCAGAAAATCAGCCGGGCTTCTTCAGAATTTCACCTTTTGCGCCATCGCCTGACTATGTTTGTTTCTCAAATGGATTTGGTCTTGAGTGTGCGACGAATGAGCTTGCCCTTTATTCTTACGCGGGCAAAATAGGTGTCCGATGTTTTGTAACGAATCAGGTTTGCATACGGCGACTTTTGCCAGTCCGAATCGGGATCTGGTGTTGCTGGCGTTGCTATGGTTGCTTTCACGCCATCAGTATCAGATGCAGTATCAGATTGCCAAACAAGATTCGTCGGAATGTCCGTAAACACTCGCAAATATTGGTTCGGGGCGTAGCGTAGTCCGGCTAGCGCGCTTGCTTGGGGTGTCAAAAACGTCCTTTTGTTCTGTTTCGACCTAACATGACATGATGACAAAATCCCCGTCTTTATTGACTGAAACGCATTTTTTCTTTTGTCATGCTAGGATGTGGGATGACCTAAAATTGGCAAATAGTATAGAAAAGCAGTATAGAAATTTGATCTAACTGCGGTGTTTTTTAACAGCGATCCAAATCCACGCTGCGCATCAATCGTCGGTAAATTACATCAAGCTCTTTCAGCTTGGCGGCGTGCGATGTTTTGATTTCAAGAGGGCGTGTTATTGGTTCCAAAGCAAATGCCAAGCTGGTTCTGGACATGAGAATTTCCTTTGGTCGGCACTTCAGTTTGGTAATGGCCTGCAACAAACAACGGGCAGCAACCTGTTCAGGTTTTTGAGTCTGGCTATTGCCCATCACCGAATCAAGAAGAACTCCTTCGCGGGTATCAACAGCGATGCCCATCCAAAGGAAATGAGGACGCGGTTCTTCATCCACGCCACCGGGGGAATATAAACAATCCAGTTCCAAAGAAAGTCTCTCATTTTGAGGCAGGGCGCGAAGTCCGGCTAATTCAGAATCAGACAATGAAACAGGGATGGGCAAAGGTTCGGGAGTCAGCACCAGTTTTTGCCAGTCAAGGTCTTCGACGCGCAAGGGGCCGGTCGTATTTTTAGGACAGAAGGGCACTTCGTTGTCCGCACTGTCGTCATACAAGTCTTTCTTTCCCGCGAAAAGCTGCACAAAGGCGATGGCCACCCGCAGGTCTGACAACAATAATTCCGCCTCTCCCTGCTCTAAAAACCACGGTATTGCCCCCGGACGATAACTACGAAATTTCGGCCACGCCCGTTCTGGATTCGCCAATGGCTGGAAACCAATTTGATTCAAGAGATCAATATCATGTTGTTCCAATTTATTACGCGAGACGAATTCTGCCATTAAAGCATCATCGCTATACATGAAATTGGGGTCGTCACTGTCCTGCTGGCCACCAAAGCACACCGCCATCACCCAACGCAGGCCAAGTTCTCCACGGTGAACGAATAGCGCGCAAGGCGATGGCTCCCCATCATTGCCCAGCACGGAACCCAGCCGCACTTGCCCGGCGTCTTGAATGCCGAACAGGGCGGTGTCGCACATATATTTCCACGGTGCGAGCGAGCCAAATTCAGTCGCGGCGTTGCAAAGCGCCTTGAAGGTGTCGAGTGACAGGTGAGGCGGTTGCAGTGGTTTTAGTCTCGGAGTCATTTTAGTTGCAGCGAAATTTTCGCCGGATCATGGCTCAATTTTGTCGCGGCCAATCTTTTGAAGCAGTAACACGCAATGTTAATCCAGCATCCGTCAAACGCGACAAACTCTCGATGATTTCCTCATAATTGTCGCCCAGCACCCACGGATAAGCCACGACGACCTCGTTAATGCCGTTGGCTTTGGCCTCGGCGCACAGTCGGATAAAATCCGCGAATTTCTTTTCGTAATTTGCTGGCGTTTTATGATTCACGGAAACGAGACTATAATTCTCAATTTTTTCGGCAACTTCAAATTGGAACGTCGTTCATTTTTTATTCATCACAGGTCAAATTTTCATCCTGCGATTGGCTGAATGAGTCATGGTCTGGTTCTGCGGAATCGTTTCATCAGTTGAAACGGCTTGGAGGCATCGCTCGGAAATCGCCGCTATCACTTCACCCGGACGGCAATCAGAAAATTGCCCCCAAACCACCCCTTGCGCTTTGGCCGTGAGATTGCTGGCCATGTATTTGAGCGTGTGATAGGCGTTGACCTTGAAATCATCAATGAGTTGAACAGCACTTTTTGCCTGCAATAAAATTTTCGGGCCGATCTTGGTTTTCGTGTATGCCGACTCGTCGTGATGAAAGCCTTCAATTGCCGCGAATTCATCTTCCATCTGGCAAAGCAGGATTTCAATTTGTCCGAGACTCAAGAGCCTTGAACGAACGTGCCAGCGACTAATCCGGGCAGACAATTTTTGCTCCGAGGGCAAATTGTCCAATTGCTTTTTCAAACAGATTACGGAGTCCAACTGGTTTGCAATTACACCGAAAGCGGCACGGTAGCTTTTGATTTCGCGCTCGTTAAATCGTCCGGGATGATTGGGAACGGAATATTCGATGCTCTCTCCGTTCCGATTATGTCGGCTTTGATGTTTTTCAATACCCAAACGGCTGTCCGGCGAAATTGTTTCCTGAAGTTGTGGCACAACCAGCTTGCTTGCCGGAATGCCTAGCAGCCGTTCCAGTTCGGATTTTGGAATGGCGATTTCGCCCCACTCAAGGCGTTCGGTTTTGATTTCATCCATCTGGATGCGTGTAAACAAACTGAACTCGTGAATTTCCAACATCGCCGCACTTTTATCGGTTGTCAGGGCATTTTGCCCTCCATTATTATTTGTCGTTCGCATAGTTGCCTTTCATTTCTGCGCGAACTTTATCAAAAATCTTTATGTTGGGTTGTAATGATTTCATTACAACTTTTTGAGCAGCGATTGGCTAATTTTCCTTTTCCCGTTGTTTAATTTCAATGTCCTCGATAGTCCCATCGTTTTTGCCAAGCCCCTCGTATTTTTCAGGCCGCAACCTGATTCGTTCCACGGCGAGCCGTTCCAGCGCATCGCACAGCGGTTCTAAACCTTTTCCTTTGACCATGACGATTCGGTCTTGAAACTGGATTTCCACAACGTCCTTGCCGCTTTGCCGGATGAATTTTGCGTGCTGAAAATAGCCGTAGGGAAACAGGTGAACTTCGTTGACGGTTTCCACGCGCAAGCATTGCGGACTTGTGGCCGTGCGCCAGCACGTCAGATTCTTTGTCCGCG
>CAYPTV010000037.1:0-12926 GCA_964413505.1 uncultured Bifidobacteriaceae bacterium
CGCCGACAAAACCAAATGCGCCCATGATGCCGGCGTCGTTGAATTCGTCGAGCACAGCCATGCCATTGTTGACCAGCACGTAATAGCTCGCCGTGACAACGCAGAACATCACGATGGCCATCACAATCAGCGAAACGTGAGGCGTGCCATGCTTCGAATGCGCGTAGCTTGTATTTTGCGGGAAGAAGTCATGACGGCCCATCGCAAACATCACGCGGGCGCCGGCGTTCATGCAGGAAGATGCCAGGGCAAAAAAACTGACCATGGCGCCGAGCGATAGGATCGGTTGCAGATAGGGCACACCATACATGCTGGCAAGCGTGTTCAGTGGCGCACTCATTTTATCCAAAGTGGTCGCGGCTCCCGCCGTGCCCTGCACTTCCACGTAAGTGATGAAAATAAAGAATGAAGCTGTAATTATGAGACTCCAAATGATCGAACGAGGAATGGTTTTGAGCGGATTGACGGCCTCCTCGCCAAAGGCCGTGGAGCTTTCAAAACCGACGAGGCTGAAAATTGCGACCACCACGCCCATGCCCAAGGTCAACAGCGAGGTGCCCTTGAAATTGAATTGAGTCGTATCAAGCGCAAAGTGGTGATGCCCCAGGACGATGAACGCCAGCAGGATGATAAAGGCGCATGAAAACACCTCGAATCCCAAAGTAACCAGCGTGGAAATCTTGATGTCCTTGTATGCGATGTAGAAACATGATGCCAAACAAAAGGCAAAAAGAATCACGGGTGGCATGGTGATGTGAATCATCTGGAGCAGCGTGGACGCAAAAATGGTGAACCCGGTCGTGCCGGCCAGGCCGATGAACAGATACGCCCACAGCAGACACCAGCCGCAAAGCGAGCCGCCACCAAATCCCAAGCCGGACATGGCATAGCTATACATCGAACCTGAATTGGTCGTGCGCTTGGCAAACTGGTTCAAGCTTAACGCGACAAATAATACCAGGACAGCTCCCAAGGCATAAGACAGCCAGCTGATGCTGCCGGTGGTGCCGAACATCGTGGGGACGATTAGCGCCGCCGTCATCGTCGGCGAAATCAGCGCAATGTTTTGCGCCAGCAGTTCTTTAAAGTTCAGGCAGTTTGGTCTTAATTTATTCATGGCATATCCTTTCGATTTTTGGGTTTTAATTTCGTTTTTGGAAAATTGATCCTTCTTTGGCGCGGTTTCGTAAAGCCGCCCGCTTCAATTTGCGGCTTCAAATCCAGCAAACGTATCGCCGGAATCGCGCGATGCTGGCCGGTTGCCGGAAGCATCACTTGACTGGAATTGCCCGCTGGTGAAGCGACCAGCAAAACTTCTGCGTCCTTTTTTCCATTCGCAATCAGGCGGTGCGGCAGCCGCGAATCAAAATGCGCCGCGTCGCCCGGTTTCAAATCATAAGTTTTTCCAGCCAGCGAGAGCGTCAGCGTGCCGGACATGACGTAAACCCATTCCTCGCCGTCGTGATGGTAATGTTCGTCGCCGCGCCGCGAAACCGGCACGGTCACCTTGATCGGCTGTAGATTAAAAAAACGTCCGGCGTTGGAGAGCGGAACATATTTCAGTCCGTTGATGTTTTTCTCGGCGGCATCCGCACCGCGCACAATCACATTCGTATCCTTTGCCAGTTGCGATTCAAACAGCGACGCCAGTGAAACTTTGAAAATATTTACAAGGGTCAGCGCGGCGGCAATCGAAGCCTGGCGCTCGCCTGATTCAAGCCGCGACAAGAATGCCTTTGACAGGCTGCTGCGGGCGGCCAGCTCCTCCAGCGTCCAGCCGCGCTGGAGTCGCAATCCCCGCAGCCGCGCACCAAAGGCATTTAGCTGCGATTGAATTTGATCCTCCAATTTCGCCGGTTGACTTTCAGACAACTCCTTTGCCATGAGGACAACAAAGCATCACGAATGCCAAATGACACCGTCAGCTTCGGCTGTGGAAAATACCTAGTGATTTCAATGGTTTTCTGTCGCTGACTAAAAATGCTGGGGAAAATCCCGACAGACTTGCCTGTCGCAAATTGCGCACGGCGAACAAATCGAAACTCGAAAAATAGAAAACTAAAATGCTACCGCGTCGCCGACCCGCAATGATTTTCCCGCTTCGTCCGGCGGGATTGAAGTATTCACCGTGAACCGGTAAAAATGATTGAAGCGCTGCGCGTTCGCCCAATCAGGCAGAAATTTTTTACGCAGTTCCATAAATCTCTTTTGAAAATCCGTGACGGCCTTGCCGCTGTCAGGATCGCGCGTGGGCACGACGCAGCGCTGGCAGGGGTTGTGCCCGAAAAATTTCACAGCGCCGATCTGGAACGGCTTGAGTTCGCCGGGCGCGCTGAAAAGGCGGTCCTCGCAAAACGGCTCGCCGCCGGTGAGTTCAAGATTCGTGCGGAAACGGCGGCGCAAACTTTCCAGCGTCAGTTCGGGAAACCATTTTTGGATTTCGTGCAGGCTGGCGTCGCTCACGATGGTCGGGCCAAATGCCTCATGGTCGTCGGGAAAACCTTTATGCGGTTCGTGGCGCAGCGTGACGGCAAACCCGAAGAATTCGCCCAGCCATCCTTCAATATTTTCAGGCGCGTCAAAATAAAACTGAGTTGGCGAAGACCCGCCGTTTTGCCAGAGTTGAATTTCTCTAATCTCAGCGTCGAATTTGCAGCGCAACTCATGCACGCGCGGCGTGCGCTTGCCGTTCACCACTTTGCCGTCCTGGTCGAAAATCGCGTAGATGCGATCGTTTGCCAAAATGCCGCCCGATGTGATTTGAGCTTGACCGACGAGCAGGCCGTCCAAAGATTTGATTGGAAAAATCTGAATTTTACCGATATGCACCCGGCCTTCAATACAACATAGGATTATGTCGCGGCAATAAAAATGCAGCGGGTGGTTTGCAATTTTTAACATCTTCTTGCTGCAGGTCAGCTATTGCAAAATGACAGGACAGGAATTGCATTCTGCAAAATTGAGGAACTATTTTATTACTTCTACTTATCGGAAAGTTATCGGCACAGGGACACGAATTGCCATATAGCCGCTACACAAATGTTGGACGAGACAAACTCACTGGAAACTGGCGGATCTACGCGCTTTCCGCAGTTGGCACGCTTCAGGCTAATTGCCTTCAGGGCAATGAAAAATTGCCAGCAAAATAAAACTGAAAGAAAAGCTGTTATGAATGCCGCGCTAAAATCACCTGCGACTGCTCCGGGTCCGAAAGCCCTGGAGCGATTGAAAGAAAAAATCCTGCTGGTTGATGATGACCCGGCCATCCGGCTATTGCTCACCCGCCTGCTGGCCGAGGAAGGCTACGTTGTCATCTCGGCGGCCAACGGCGTGGAGGCCGTTGAACGCGCCGAGAGCACAAAATTTGACCTGGCGTTGCTGGATTTGAACATGCCGGTCATGGACGGCTGGGAGGCTTTTCAGAAGATCAAGTCTAAATATCCGCTTCTGCCCTTCATCGTGATCACGGCCCGTCCCAACCAGTTGTTTCCCGCCGCGGCATCTGGCACCGGCGCACTGATGGACAAGCCGCTCGATCTGCCCAAGCTTTTTAACACAATCCGCACCCTCATAAATGAACCCGCCAAAGTTCGCCTCGCGCGCATGGTAGGCCGACCTGCGGAATTTCACTACGTCCCGCCAAAGGCGGACGAACCTGAAAGGCGCGCGGGCTGAAAAATCAACACCACAAATGCAACAACTGAAAGCAATAAATGAATGCAGCGATAACAACCCAGTTAATAAAAATGAGTTGCGCGCATTCAAACGGCAAACCGGGCGTTCTCGCCATGAAGCCCAACATAAACGTCCGGTTTGCACCCAATTTGCCAGTCGAAATAGAAATAAGACATCTCACAAAACACAAACCCAGGAAAATCATGAAAACGAAAATTATATTTCCGGCCATGTTGTCTTTGGCCGTGATGACACTGGCCGGATGCGGCCAGCGCGAATCGGAAAACAGCACGCCAGCCACAACAAATTCGGCAGCCGAAGAACCGATGCCCGGTGCAAACGACACCAGCAATTCCACCGTGCCGCTGGCGACCGTTCTACCCGACACAAACAGTCCGGCAGCCAGAAGCACAACCACCAACCAATGACAGGCGTGTCAAACAAAAGGCGATTTATGAAAGAAATCATTTATGTGACGGCACTGGCGGCAGTGTGCGGATTATCCGTCCGCGCGGATGAGTCCGTAATGTCAAACACAAATGCAAGCCCGGTGAATTCGACGGACAGCTACGCCGGAAGATTCGGAGCGGGCATCATTCTCGGCGAACCAACTGGCGCGTCGCTAAAATATTTTTTCAACGACACGATGGCGATTGACGGCGCCATCGGATGGTCGTCTCACGACGACACGGAGTTGTATCTGCACAGCGACGTGCTGTGGCACAACTTTGACCTGATTCCGGTGTCGCACGGTCGCCTGCCGGTCTATTTCGGCGTCGGCGGCCTGGTGCGGATCCGCGACAACAACCGTGACAACGAGGCCGGCATCCGCGTGCCGGTGGGATTGTCATATATGTTCGACAACGCGCCGGTGGACATTTTCGTCGAGATTGCGCCGGCCCTTGATCTCACACCCGGCACCCGTGGCGAAATCGAAGGCGGTGTCGGCGTCCGCTATTGGTTTTGAAGAAAACATTTTGAACAACAAACGAAAGGAACAATATGAAAACGAGCAGATTAAACAGCAGGATTGCCGTTTGCCTGGCTGTTCTGACGACGACTGCGGTGATTCGCGCGTCTGCGGACCAGCCGGCAACGGCTGTCAGACCTGAAAAAAGTTACACGGGCACGGTTGAATCCGTTGACCTGCAGGAACACACGCTCAATGCAAAGAGCTTTGTGTTTGACAGGAAATTCAACCTCGGAGCCGTCTGCACTTACACATTGCTGGATAACAGCTCCGGCACGGCCGGCGACCTGCGACCCGGCGAAAAGGTCGCAATCAATTACCGGGATATGGACGGCGTGCTTGTGGCGGACAGCATCGTGCAGCAGCCGATGCGTTACGAAGGCATGGTGCAGGCCATAGACCCGGCCGCGCACACGCTGACATTGCATGTTCACGGAATTGATAAAAAATTCAAGATTGCGAACGACTGTGGCGTCGTGTTGCGGGATGAAAAATCCGGCACTTTTGCCGACATCCAAACCGGCAATCATATAACAGTGACTTACGAGACGCCGGAGGGAGGGCCGGTTGCGCGGCAAATCGCGCAGACGAGCATCGAATTCACCGGCACGCTGACGGCGATTGACCTTGAAGAGAAAACTTTGAAGGCCAGGGCGCTGCTCGCCCCAATGAAATTCAACGTGGCCGACAATTGCGCCATCGTGATCAATGGCAAGTCTGACGGCCAGTTGAGCGACTTGAAGCCGAACGACAAACTTGTTTTCAGCTACGATGAAGTCAACGGCGTGAACGTTGTGAGCCGAATTGCCCCGGCTGAAGTCCAGGCGAGTTCTGTCGCCACAACCCCCGCATCCGCACCGATGACCGGTTATTTACCCTAAAAAACGGCACGTCCCGGATCGTCTGGATTCGTCGTGTTCGGGACGTGCCTTTGCTAACAATAATTGAAAGCCTTTCATGGCTCGCATTGCCCGTATATTAAATGTGCTCATCGTCGAGGATTCTGAAAATGACGCGACGTTGTTGCTGGAGGAATTGAAGCAGAAGGGCTACACGCCGCTCCACGAGCGTGTCCAAACTCCCGCGGCAATGACCCTTGCGCTCGAACGCCACCTGTGGGACGTGGTGATTTCAGATTATGTCATGCCGCAGTTCAGCGGGCCTGACGCGCTGAGATTGCTTCGCGAAAGTAAACTCGACATCCCCTTCATCGTCGTCTCCGGCACTTACGGCGAAGAGGCGGCGGTGGACATGATGAAGGCCGGCGCGAACGATTATATCACCAAGGCAAATCTTTCCCGCCTCACGCCCGCAATTGAGCGGGAAATGGAAGCCGCCAAATCCCGCGCGGCGCGCGCAGGCGCGGAAGCCGACAAGCAGTTTCTCGCTGCGATTGTCGAGTCCAGCGACGACGCCATCTACGGAAAAAATCTCGACAGCATAATCATCAGTTGGAATGCCGCCGCCGAGCGCATTTACGGGTATTCCGCCGGTGAAATCGTCGGCCATTCAATCGCCGTCTTGTTTCCGATGAACAGGCGTGATGAGCTGCTCGACAACATGACGCGCATCAGGCGCGGCGATCTGGTCGGCTATTATGAAACAGAACGCCTTCGCAAAGACGACACAATCATTCCGGTTTCAGTGACCATTTCACCCATCAAGGATGGCGAAGGAAAAGTCATTGGCGCATCTACCATTGCCCACGATTTTTCCAAACAAAAAAAACACGAAGAAGAACGCCAGCAACTCATCAAAAATCTTTCTGACGCGTTAAGCCATGTGAAACTGCTGACCGGCCTGCTGCCCATCTGCGCTTCCGGCAAACGCATCCGCGACGTCCAGGGCTACTGGCGGCAAGTGGAAACCTACATTGCCGCGCATTCCGAAGCCGTGTTCACCCACAGCATCTGCCCGAAATGTTTGAAGCGATACAAAGCCGATCTGGAAGATCCTGCAAAAATTTGACTGGCAAGTGTCAAAGTGCGGTTTGCAAGCAATTATAAATTCGATTTCGCATTTTGCACATTTTTTTCGTCCACCAACATAGAAACGGTGTGATCTTCTGAAAAATTCTTGTTGGCATGAGTCTTGCAGTATTGATTCCGTGCAGTCAATGAACACAATTGAGAAAGGAAATTTATGTTAGGATGGACACTGATTTTTTTGATCGTCGCGCTGGTTGCGGGCGTATTGGGTTTCACCGGCATCGCCGGGGCGGCTGTGGGAATCGCGAAGATTCTGTTCTTTATTTTCCTGGTTTTGTTTTTGGTGTCGCTGCTTCTCCGGCTTGCGGCCTGATGATGCGGTTGAAATAAATTTGAAAGAGATTTTATGCCCAGAGGCGACAAATCAAGTTACACGGACAAGCAAAAGCGTATGGCCGGACACATTGAAGAGAGCTACGAAAGTCGCGGCTTGAGCGCCAAGGTGTCGGAAAAGCATGCATGGGCCACGGTCAACAAAGTGACCGGCGGTGGAAAAAAAGAACGGCTCTGGCCGTAACAAAGAATGATGCGCGAATGGTTAATGACAAATTGAGTTCCTACTTGTTCACAAATTTTCCCTAAACAATAAACAGGCGAGCGCGGACTGGATAGAATCAGCGTGCCCGTCCCTCTTTTTGCAAATTTGCAGACCAATTTTCCAGCGCCTGTGACAATGACATGCGCAGGCGCGTTGTTTATTAAAAAATAAAAAAGCCGGATCACAGGCAGATCCGGCTTTTGGGGGACGTTGGCGCCGTTGCAAGCGCCGGTAAGATTCTATTAAAAATAAGTTGGTCGCGGCGCAGTAGCTTCAAGGACATTCACAAATGTTTCGGTTGTTGATTGTCTTGGTTCATTTTTGCAAGGTGACCGCCCTATCGAACATCAAATCAAACTTGCCCATCATTTTCTAAGCAATGAACGTGCCGCCCATTGGAATGCCTGCAAACGAAGGGGTTTGTTCATAACGACAAAAATTAAACCGGATTCGGAATTGCAACGCGCAAACTTTGCGGAAGGTAAATTGCACGTTGCATTGTCTGGCTTTCCATCAGATTCGCAAACCGCCGGGCGCGCTCGGCGACAATGCGGTGCGGGTGGTTGATTTGCGCGGGTGCGTTCCATAAGACGTAAAATTCAAAATCATCCGGTGCCCGGCCATGGGATTTTTCAAACGCGGCTGTGCGCGACGTCATGATGTGTTGTGCATTCGACAAGGCGACATCGGCATCTAGCGGATTGCCGCCAGGCCACAATCCGGGGCTGATTTGATAACGCGAGACTTCGCCCGCGCGCCCGATTGCATGGTCATTGCCACCGCTCTCCAGCATCGCCAGCGCCGTCCAGCGATCCATCGCCAGCGCGTTGGAGGACAAGATTAAAATAATAAACAAAATTTCACGGACACCTCAAAATTAACGAATCCGAACTGTTAGCACCGGACATGGAGCATGGCGAACGATTCGTTCAGCCGTGCCGCCAAGCAAAACTCTTTTAATGCCGGTGTAACCATGCGTCGTCAGCACGATCAAATCCGACTTCATTTCGCGCGCGACTTCGGTGATTTCGAAATATGGCTGGGCGCCGCGCACAATCATTTTCCCGCGCAATTTATCAGGAACAAGTTTTTGTCCGAGTTCGGCGAGATGACGGCGCGATGCATTGACGGCAATTTTTTCATTCGTGACCACGATTGCCATTTCCGTCGGATAAATCACCGGCTCGACGACGTGCAGCATCGTGATGCGCACGCCGAATTGCGCCGCTAATGGAATCGCATAACGCAACGCCCGCCTCGCATTTTTTGAAAAATCAATCGGCACCAAAATTCGCCGTAGCGACAATGATTTGCTTGTTTTCATAAATTATTAGCATTCGCTGAATTTATTTGAGCAAACCCAATGCCGCGTGTGCTGCTGGCAAATTTCCAATTCACGAATCCAAAAGACCGTGCAAAGCGCACAATGCGATTGGGATTTTCGTTCAGATTGCAGTTCGCACCGTTTTTTCTTTTTTTGTGAACGCAATTTTAACCTCAAAATCTTCTTGCCGTCCGTGGCATATCTTTAGCTCAAAACTTTTTAGAATTCGAAGCGCGATAAAATAAAACCAAACGAAAAATTGCGGAAAATTGTGAACACGAAATTACAGTTGCCTCGAATTGAAGATTACGAACCTCTCATCGGCCCAGAGACCGTTGGGCGCATTCTAAAGAAAGCCGGGGCGCTGAAAGGATTTCACGTTGCGAACATCAATTCTACCTACTACGGCGGCGGTGTAGCCGAATTGCTCTCGTCACTGACTTTGTTGCTGAACGGACTCGGCATCCAGGCCGGCTGGCGCGTGTTACAGGGGTCGCCGGATTTTTTCGGCATCACCAAGCGGATGCACAATGCGCTTCAGGGAATGGATTTTAATTTCACTGCGCTCAAGCGGCAGATTTACGAATCGGTTGTCTTCCAAAATTCCTTGTTCAATCATTTTGACCGCGATCATTTTGACATGATCGTCGTGCATGATCCGCAGCCGTTGCCGCTCATCGCGCATTTTCGCAGGCACTGTCCGTGGGTCTGGCGATGCCACATTGACCTTACCGACGGTCATCGCAAATTGTGGGATTATTTGTCCGGCTTCATCAATCAATACGACGCCGTCATTTTCAGCACCAAGGAGTCCGCGCGTAAAACGAAACCGCCCCAGCTTTTTTCCCTGCCCGCGATTGACCCGTTCAGCAAAAAAAACCGCAAGCTGTCAAAAGTGGAAATGGACGGACGGCTCGCGCATTACAAAATTCCCACCGACCTGCCCATCATCGCGCAAGTGTCGCGCTTCGACCGCTGGAAAGACCCGCTCGGCGTCATCGAAGCGTTCAAGCTCGCGCGACGAAAAGTTGATTCGACACTTGTGCTGCTCGGCAATTTCGCTTCCGACGATCCAGAAGGCGCGAAGATTTATGAATCGCTGCTCGCACATCGCGAAGAACGCATTTTGATTCTGCCCAACGGCGACGATACCGCGCTCGTCAACACCATTCAAACCCGCGCGGCGGTCATTCTGCAAAAATCCACGCGCGAATGGTTTTCTCGTTTCGTCTGTCGAGGAATGCGCGCATCGGATCGTGGTGTTGCTAAAAGACCGCCGTTTGCGCGAACGCATCGGACGCGCGGGCAGGGAAACCGTCCGCCAAAGATTCCTGATGCCGCGCTTTCTAGAACAGCACCTAGATTTGTTTTCATCCTTTGAATCCAGTTTCCGTCACGTCGGCTGCTGCGCCAGATCAACATGGTTATCCGGCAAGCCCAGTGGCGGAAGTTGATGTCGTCGGAGATCCTCCGGTGCCGATAGTCGAAGATATTACTCCCGCGCCCGGAATCGGTTTTGTTTGGATTGAAGGCGCATGGGCATGGCACGGTCGTTGGGTGTGGGAGGCAGGCCATTGGGATCGCCCGCCACATCCCGGTGCAGTCTGGGTTCCGCACCGTTATGTTGTTCACAATGGACGCCATATATTCATACGAGGCGGTTGGAAATGACGCAGACAAATCGAGCGCCGCAGTGCTTGCTCCGGCAATACACGGATCACACGCAAGCGTTTTGGGTTCAGGAAGAGCCGGCGAACATGGGCGCGTGGCGTTATTTGCACGAGAAATTCGGCAAACAACTTTTTGGCAGATTCCCATTTGCACTGGTCAGCCGTTCTGAATCAGAAGCCCGGCGACAGGCTCGGCCCACGCGCATATATTTGAGCAGGAAAATCTGGTGTGCCGGGCGTTCGGTGAAGCGGAAACGAAATTTCACGAAAACGAAAACAACAAAAGATTTAAAGGAAAATTATGAGAGGATTCTTCAATGGATTGATCGTAGGAATTATTTTGGGCACGGTCGGCTATTGGTATGTCCAGAAAAAAGCCGCCGAACATCCCGAAGCGCAGCAGCGTTATGAGGACGCTGCCGCCCAATTTCGCACGAACGCCACCGCCGCCGTCGAAAACACTTCGGACGCGCTGCATGCAAAACTGGACACGCTGGATTTGCACGGCGATCAAATCAAAAGCGAACTTGCGAAAACCGGCGAGGTCATCCGCCGCAAAGCTTATGACATTGGCGATGCGGCTGCGGACGCCGCCTCGGACGCGCGTGCCATAACGGAGATAAAAGCCAAATATGTCGCGGATCCGCCGCTCTCGGCGTGGAAAACTTCCGTGAGCTGCGACAAGGGGCATGTGACGCTTTCGGGAACTGTTTCATCGCCGGACGACATCGGCAAAGCCGTCGCGCTCGCGCTCGAAGCGGACGGCGTGCGCGATGTGACTTCCACGTTGCAGGTGCAGCCGGGCCAATAAAAATTTCCATGCCCAGCGAAATATAAATTCCAGCCGTCGGCGAGTTTATCACGGAGGTTCAAATCATCGAATGGCAGAAGTCCGAAGGCGACAGCGTGAGGCCGGACGAGCCGGTTGCGGTCATTGATTCCGAGAAAACAACTTTCGATCTGCCTGCGCCGCGTGCCAGCATATTGACGAAAATTCTGTATCAAGTCGGTGACACGGTGAAAATCGGCGAATCGGTCGCACAGATTGAAGCGGACGGCGAAGCTGAAAAATCCAGACCCGAAAAAGCGGTTGAAAAGCCGGTAGCCAAAGTCGCGGACAAATTGAAAATCGACGTGCCAAAGCAAGACGAAAAAACGGAAGCCGGTGAGAAATTGGTGGAGGAATCCGAACCGGAACAGAAAACGGAAGCGCCGGCGTCCAAATCTTCAGCGGGCCTCGAAGAAGAAACTATTCCGATGACGATGCTGCGCCGCACCGTCGCCAAGCATCTCGTGGAGGCGCAGCAGACGATGGCGATGTTGACGACGTTCAACGAAGTGGACATGTCCGTTGTGCAATCGTTGCGCAAAGAGCATCGGGAAAAATTTGAGCGACGTTACCATGTGAAGCTCGGGCTGATGTCGTTTTTTTGAAGGCCGCGATTGATGCGCTGAAACAATTTCCACAGCTCAACGCGGAGATTCGCCGCAATGACATTGTTTATCGCAATTATTTCGACATCGGCGTCGCGATTGCGAGCGAGCGCGGACTTGTCGTTCCGATGTTGCGAAATGCAGAGTGTTCCAGTTTTGCGGAAGTTGAAAAAAAGCATCGGCGATTTTGCGAAGCGCGCGAAGGAAGATTGAAGCCGGATGAATTGGAAGGCGGCACGTTCACTATCACGAACGGCGGCGCGTTCGACTCATTGCTTTCGACGCCGATCATCAATCCGCCGCAAACGGGAATTCTAGGAATGCACGCGACTCAGGAACGTCCGGTCGCGGCGCAGGGACAAATCGTGATCCGCCCGATGATGTATGTGGCTCCGGCATATTTTAATTCCGCACTCAGCAATCCACAGTCCGCAGTCTGCCGGTTCCACGGCGGTAATTGTCTTCACGAGCGGCTCGGAAGGCGTGCCCAAGGGCGTTGAGCTGACGCATGAAAATATCCTCGCCAACATCCGCCAGATGCTGGCGGTCACTGATTTGACCGACCGCGACCGGCTCTTCAACTGCCTGCCGCTCTTTCACAGCTTCGGCCTCACCGTGGGCACCTTTCTGCCGCTGGTGCGCCGGATTTATGTCTTTCTCTATCCTTCACCCTTGCATTACCGCATGGTTCCGTCGGCGCTTTACGAACGCGACTGCACGGTGTTTCTCAGCACGAACACCTTTCTGAACGGCTACGCGCGCAAGGCGCATCCGTATGATTTTCGCAGCCTACGCTATTTGTTCTCCGCCGCCGAAAAATTGCAGGAAGCCACTGCACTCGCCTGGTCGCAGAAATACGGCGTGCGCATCCTCGAAGGCTATGGCGCAACCGAATGCGCCCCGTGCGTCAGCGTCAACACGCCCCTCGAACCGCGTTACGGCTCCGTGGGCCGGCTGCTGCCCGGGATGGAATACAGGCTGGAGCCGGTCGAAGGCGTGGCCGAGGGCGGACGCCTCTTTGTGCGCGGGCCGAACGTGATGAAAGGCTATTTGAATGCGGACGCCAACGCGCAGTTCCTGGCGCTCGGCGGCTGGTATGACACCGGCGACATCGTGAACGTGGATGCCGAGGGTTACCTGCACATTCTCGGCCGGATGAAACGCTTTGCCAAAGTGAGCGGCGAAATGGTGAGCCTCACCGCGGTGGAGGACGCGCTGGCCGGGGCCTTTCCGCAATACGGCCTGCGCTGCCAGGTCGCCGTCATCACGCGCCCCGATGCCGACAAAGGCGAAGTGCTCATCGCCGTGACCAACGAACCGAAGCTGA
>CAYPTV010000038.1:0-12882 GCA_964413505.1 uncultured Bifidobacteriaceae bacterium
ATCGTTATCCCGTCAAATCCATGATGGGCGAGGAGTTGAACGCGACGCGAGTCGGCACAAAAGGTTTTCACGGCGACCGCGCCTTCGCCATCGCCGACGTCGAGACGGGAAAAATCGCCAGCGCGAAAAATCCTTCCAAATGGCCGACGCTCTTCAGCTTTCGCGCCGCGTTCGCCGAACCGTTGAACGACGATTCTTTACCGTCCGTCTGGATTACTTTGCCGGACGGCACCACGGTTTCGACAGAGGACAAGAACATCGCCACGCGATTGTCGTCGAGTTTGGGCAAGCCGGTTCGTTTTCTGAAAGGTGCGACGGCCACCGGCACGCTCGAAGAGTATTGGGCTGACATTGACGGCCTCGCAAAACGCGATGTCGTGACCGATGAAGCGATGCCAGCCGAAACTTTTTTCGACCTCGGCATGATCCATTTGCTGACGACGGCGACGCTTGACAGCTTTCGCGCGCTTTATCCCGAAGGCCGGTTTGAGTCGCGGCGGTTTCGCCCAAATCTGGTGATTCAAACCACGCCGGACTTCAAGGGCTTTCCCGAAAATGAATGGAACGAAAAAATTCTTGCCATCGGCAACGAAGTGAAAATAAAAATCACCGGCCCATGCGGGCGCTGCGTCATGACCACGTTGCCGCAGGTTGACTTGCCCAAGGACACCGGCATTTTGAAAACCGCCGCGCGCCATAATCAGGCACGCGTTGGCGCTTACGCCGCCGTGCTGCAAGGTGGCGTCATCCGCACGGGCGATTCGGTGCAAATTGAATCGAACTGAAGTTCTGTCTATTTGCCTTTGCCTTTTGACAGAAAACAGTCTGAACTCCAGTTTTGCGCAATGACTGGCCTATGTTTAATTTTTTGTTACAGCTCAGATCCGCACCCGTGATCGCCTTAGAAAAATGAATTTGAATCACACAGACACTTTCGGACGCACGGTGGATTATTTACGGATTTCCATCACCGACCGGTGCAACGAGCGTTGCCTTTATTGCCTGCCGGAAAATTATTCAAGCTGGCTACCGCGTGGGGAAATTCTTGGTTACGATGAAATGCTGGCCATCGTGCTAGTCGCCGTGCGGCTGGGTTTCAAACGCTTCCGCGTAACCGGCGGCGAGCCGTTGATCCGTCCGGGTGTGGTGGAATTTATCCGCGATTTGATCGGAACGCCGGGCGTCGAATCCGTTCAGCTTACGACCAACGGCACGCGCCTGCCGGAACTGGCCGGGCCGTTGTTCGCCGCCGGATTGCGACGCATCAATGTGAGTCTCGACGCGCTTGATCCAGCGGTTTACCGCAGCATCACGCAGGGCGAAGTCGGGCCGGTTCTGCGCGGCGTCCGGCTGGCGAAGGAACTTGGTTTCGCATCCATCAAATTAAACACGGTGCTGATGCGCGGACGCAATGACAGTGAAATTTTCCGGCTGCTCGACTTCGCGGCCGAACACGACATCGCTATCCGTTTCATCGAATTAATGCCGGTCAGCCTGACTGAAATGTTGAGCGAAAAGAATTTTTTCCCGGTCACGGAACTGCTCGCCGTATTGCGCCGCGAAGATGAACCCGAACCGGTCACAGAATCCTTCGGTTTTGGCCCGGCAAAATATTTTCGCCTGAAAAAACGCGGCGTCACGGTGGGCCTGATTGGCGCATTGAGCGACCTGCATTTCTGCGAGCGTTGCAACAAAATGCGGCTGACCTGCGACGGCAAGCTGCGCCCCTGCCTCGGCAACCACTTGGAAACGGATTTGCAACCGGCGTTGCGCCCGCAGATTGACATTTTGCGCCTGCAGGATTTGATTTGCGGCACGCTGGTGCAAAAGCCGGCAGAACATCTTTTCCGCAACAACTATCAGCCACAGCGAGTGATGACGGCGATTGGGGGTTAAACATCCTGAAACTTCCGGCAATCAAAACTCATGCAGGACCTGAACACATTGAATTGGACCATCCTGTTCTCAGCCGTATTCGCTGTCGCCTTTTTTTATTCGTCCGTCGGTCACGGCGGCGCGACCGGTTATCTTGCTGCGCTCGCGCTCGTCGGCGTCGCGCCGGCCTCGGCCAAAGTGGCGGTGCTGATTGCCAACATCTTCGTCGCCGGCATCGCTTTCTGGCGGTTTTACCAGGCTGGTCTTTTCGACTGGAAAATATTTCTTTCGTTCGCCGTCACGTCCATTCCCCTGGCGTTTTTCGGGAGCAAAATTCACCTTAGCCCGCAAACCTACAAAATCAGTCTGGGCGCGGTGCTGTCGGTAGCCGGACTGGTTCTGCTGCTCCGCTCGCGCTGGCAAACGGACGATGTCGCCGTGCGAACATGTTTTTTGCCGGTCGCCCTGCTCGTCGGCGCGATGCTGGGATTTCTTGCGGGACTCACCGGCATTGGCGGCGGCGTTTTTTTAAGCCCGATTTTATATTTGTTCCGCTGGGTAAAGCCTAAAACGACCGGCGGTATCGCGGCAGGATTCATCGTTGTGAACTCGATTGCCGGACTTCTCGGTGCAGGCTGGGAAAAAATCACGCACGCCGGGCCGCTGCTCTGGCTCACACTACCGGCAGTCGTCGGCGCGCTGCTTGGCACGCACTTCGGCGCGCGCCGTTGGAGCAGCATCACCTTCAGCCGCGTGCTGGCAGGTGTCCTCATTTTTGCCGGCGGAAAATTATTGCTGGAAGCGACCGCTTGAAGTCTCATTCGTCATGCGCGTGCTTTTTTTCGCCCAGCTTCAGGATGTGACCGGCTGTGCAGCCATGGAACTGGCCTCGTCTTGTCCCATCGACCGCGAAAAACTTTGGGCAAATCTGCTGCAAAAGTTCCCCGGCTTGCAGGCGCATCGCGGAAACGTCCGGCTCGCGCGCAACTGGGAATACACCGATGCCGCAACCTTGTTCAACGATGCCGATGAAGTGGCTTTAATTCCACCCGTGTCCGGCGGCTGATATCTTCATGGAAATTGAAATTCAACTGACCCCTTCGCCGATCGTGGAAAAAATTTCTCCGCCGTCGGGTCTTGGCGCTTGGGTGGAATTTCGCGGCGTCGTTCGCGCGGAAGAAAATGGCGCGCCCATTGCCGCGCTGGCATACGAGGCTTATTCGGAAATGGCCGGGCGCGAAATCCGCCGGCTGCTCGAAAATATTTGTGAACGGCATCCCTGCCTCGCGGCGCGCGTAATTCATCGCCTCGGCGTGGTGCCGGTTGGCGAAGCCGCCATTTATGTTGGGGTCGCGTCGCGGCATCGCGCGGAAGCCTTTGCCTTGCTCGGGGAATTCATGGATCGCCTGAAGCAGGATGTGCCGATTTGGAAACGCCGCGCGCTTGAAGCTGTGCCTCCGTCCAGCAAGCCAAATCAAACAACTCTTCGCACGCCGCCGCCGCATATCCAGTCGCTCGACGAAGCCATCGAAAAAATTCAAGCACGCTGCCATCTCCTGCCCGCCGAGCGCGTGCCGCTCGCCGAGGCATTTGGCCGGGTGCTGCGCGAAACCGTTTGCGCGACGGAAGATTTACCGCCGTTTGATTGTTCCACGCGCGACGGCTTTGCAATTTTGGCCGACGATCCGTCAGAACTTTTTCAGTTGGTGGACACGATTCACGCCGCCGGCTGGCAGCCGCGCCAGCTCAAATCCGGCGAAGCCGTGCGCATGGCGACCGGTGCGCCGCTGCCCTGCGGTGGTCTGCGCGTGGTGATGCAGGAAAATGTAGAACGCCACGGCGACCTGATTAAAATTCCGAAATCCGGGAGTGCACCAAATGTTCGACTGCGCGGTGCCGAGGTCAAAGCCGGCGCGACACTGGTGCCCGCGGGCGCGCGTCTGGACGCGGGCCGGCTAGCTTTGCTGGCAACTGCCGGGTGTGTGCAGCCCCTAGTCAGCCCGCGCCTGCGCGTAGCGCATTTCACGACCGGCGACGAGATTATTCCGCCTGATGAAACGCCGCAGCCGGGACAAATCCGGGACTGCAATTCCCTGTTGATCCGCAACCTGCTGCAACCCTGGCCGTGCGAAATATTTCAAGCCCACCTGCCGGAAAATTTTGCGCGGGCGAAACAAGAAATCGAAAGTCGAAAGACCGAAATTGAGCGGGCCGATTTGGTTTTGGTTTCCGGAGGTGCCAGTGTTGGTGAAAAAGATTTTACCCGCCCGCTGCTTGAATGGCTCGGATTTGAGATTGTTTTCTCGCAGGTCAATCTGCGGCCCGGCAAGCCGCTCATTTTTGGCGTGACCGGAAGTCGCGTGGCGTTTGGCTTGCCGGGCAATCCCCTATCGCATTTCGTCTGTTTTTATTCGGCCGTCGCCATCGCCCTCGCGTGTTTGAAAGGGGAATCAGCCCCGGCATTTTTGCGTGGCCGGCTGGCAACTCAATTGGACGAACCGCCCTGCCCGCGCGAAACGCTCTGGCCGGCGAAGTTGGAATATTTTGGCGGCGAAATCCGTTTGCAACCGCTCGTGTGGTCGAGTTCCGGCGACGTGATTTGTTTTGCGGCGGCAAACGCTTTGCTTCACGTTCCCGCCAATCAAAGTCCGATCGCCGCAGGTGCGGAGGTGGATTTTTTGCCAGCGACCAGTATCTTGGGCAAATGACGCGATGAAAAAAAAGCTTTCCCATCTCGATGCCGCCGGAAATGCGCGCATGGTCAATGTCGGCCACAAACCGGTGCAACGCCGGCGTGCGGTGGCGGCGGGAAAATTAACCTGCGCGGCGCCGACCATCCGCGCGTTGAAAAAAAAGGCGCTGCCCAAGGGCGACGTGCTGACGGTCGCGCAGATTGCGGGTATCCAGGCGGCCAAGCGGACGAGCGAGTTGATTCCGCTCTGTCATCCGCTGACTCTGAATCATGTCGAAATCAGTTTCAAAGTGCGCGTGGCCGCTATTGAAATTTTTTGCACAGCGGAGACCAGCGCGCAGACTGGCGTGGAGATGGAGGCATTGACCGGCGTGAGCGTGGCGGCGCTGACCCTCTATGATATGTGCAAGGCGGTGGACAAAACCATGCGGATTGAAGGCGTTTGCGTCGTCAAAAAAATAAAGACATGAAAATCGGACGCATTACCATCAGCGACCGCGCGAGCGCGGGAATCTACGAAGACCGTAGCGGTCCGGAAATTGAGAACGTGCTGCGCAATTTTTTCCCCAAGTCAGCTTTTGAATTGAAAATTGTGCCGGATGAAGTCGGATTGATTTCGGCGGCGTTGAGAAAGTTTGCCGATGAATTAAATTGCGAATTAGTTGTAACGACTGGCGGCACTGGAATTTCCGCCCGCGACGTGACGCCAGAAGCGACGCGGGCGGTGTTGGAAAAGGAATTGCCCGGCTTTGGTGAAATCATGCGGATGCATTCCTTTGCCCGCGTGCGCACAGCGGTCTTGTCACGCGCGACGGCGGGAACACGTGGGAAAACTTTGATCCTCAACCTGCCGGGCAAGCCGACCGCCGTGCGCGAGTGCCTTGAAATTCTCGCGCCCGCGATCCGCGAAGGGATCTCACATTTGCAGGGCGACGACCCGCACGCTCAAAATGATGCTTAAAACCGGCGGCACAATTTCCATCAGGCTGGCGACTTCCAGTGACATCCCGCAGCTTTGCGAACTGCTTGCGATATTGTTCACGCAAGAAGCCGACTTCAAGCCGGACGCAAAACTTCAGGCGCGCGGCCTGCAACTCATCATCGGGCAACCAGAGGTGGGCAGCATTTATTGTGCAACCGATGGTGCCAGCATCCTCGGCATGGTGAGCATATTATTTACCATCAGCACTGCGGAAGGCGGTCGCGCGGCTTGGCTTGAAGATATGGTTGTGCATCCGGATTGGCGGGGGAAAGCTATTGGCGGACAGTTGCTCCAAGAGGCAATCAATCGGGTGCGTCTGGATGGTAACTCTCGAATCACGTTGCTCACGGATTCAACAAACAGCGCGGCGATTCATTTTTACGAAAAGGCGGGGTTTATCCGTTCGGGTATGATTCCGTTGCGATTGCACTTGTGAAGATTACATGAGGCAAGTTGTCATGTCGCCAAAAGATTCTAGATATAATTATGAATAAATTAACACTTTTTGGCTTGTTCGCGGTGACCGCGATGGTGGTTTGCTACGCGCTTGAGGCTCGCAGCCGATGGTTCATTTTTGCCTTCGCCGTGTCATGCGTTCTCGGATCAATCTACGGGGTTTTGCAAGTCGCTTGGCCATTCGGACTTGTGGAAGCCATTTAGTCACTCATTGCCGCCCGGCGGTGGTGGTTCGCATAATCCATTTACGCGTTACATCCGGTAGTTCACTGAACACGTCACTTCGCTCAAATGAGACAGCAAAAGCAGTGCATAAGAATAGCCGGATCAAAAACCAAACTGGACAACGAATTCAAAGAACAGCAAGTCAAGCTTTTGGGCAGCATTTTTTTTCGTGAGCTATTTTCCAATTTGGAGGCTGTGGGCGGTTTTCAACTACCGCATTTTTCAAGAGACAGGCATTTTATTTTCTGACAAATCGACTTAACTCATTGATAATAAGGATGGTGGCTGGGGGCGGAATCGAACCGCCGACACAAGGATTTTCAGTCCTCTGCTCTACCGACTGAGCTACCCAGCCAAACCATTTGAAATCATTGAAGATTTACGACATTCAAATTTCTTCAATTTTGCCATTGCATGCCGTATCGGGTCTGGTTTTATGACAAATTGAACCGACACTCAAACGGCGGATGCAATAAGCAGCCGGAAACTACCAACAAAACTCAAAACGTCAATCAGCAAAGACGGCTAGTGGAAATCGTTTCTCACATAATGCGTGCGGAGGTTGGTCTCTCACCCGTGGCTGTTACCGTGCTCATGGCAAGGCAAGCGACACCCTAAAAGTGTCTCCACAAGTGCCGATTGCTGTCAAAACAAACAAAGGGGCCTTAATTCGGATTATTTTCCGATGCAGAACTGGCTGAAGATCGAGTCGAGCAGGTCTTCCGTCGCCGTTTTGCCGACGATTTCGCCGACGGCGCTGACGGCGATCCGCAAATCCAGCGCCACCAGTTCGAGCGTCATGTCCGCGCGCAATGCGTCCAGCGTGCGCTCCGTGGCTGAGCGAGCGCGGCCAAGAGCTTCCTGATGCCGCGAGTTGATCATCACCTGCAACATTCCCGCCTCGATGTTGCCGGTCCAGACAAGATTCTTGATCGCGTCCTTCAAGCCTTCCATCCCCTGCCCGCTCAAACAGGACACGCTGACGAGCGGCGAGCTACACATGACAGGTTCCGTCAATTGCAATTGCTTTGGCAGGTCAATTTTGTTCAGGACAAAAATCCTTTTTTTGCCGGAAAATTCCGAAATATGTTTCTCATCATCAGGCGTCAGCGGTTCGCTTGCGTCAAGGACGTGCAAAATCAATTCCGCCTTCGCCAGCGATTCGCGGCTGCGGCGGATGCCTTCCACTTCAATTTCGTCGCGACCTTCGCGCAGTCCGGCGGTGTCAATGAAAATGACTGGCAGGCCGCGGATGTTCGCCGTCTCCTCAATCGTGTCGCGCGTCGTGCCGGGAACCGGCGAGACGATGGCGCGTTCGTGGCCGAGCAGTTGGTTTAGCAAACTGGATTTGCCCGCGTTTGGCCTGCCGACAATCGCCGCGCGGATGCCACGGCGCAGAATCTGCCCTTCATTGGCCGTTCGTAGCAGTTCATCCATGAATGCAACGCCATCTTCCAGGCGCTTCAACAGTTGCGCCTTTGTGTCCGGCGAAATGTCCTCGTCGGGAAAATCAATGTGCGCTTCGACATGGGCCATGGTCTTCATCAAGTCGTCGCGAAGCCGGTTGATGCGCTGCGACAATTTTCCGGCAAGCTGCTCGTTGGCGGCGGCAAGCGCGAGTTCGGTCCGGGAATGAATCAAATCGGCGACGGCCTCGGCCTGCGCGAGGTCGAGCCGGCCGTTGAGAAATGCGCGGCGCGTGAATTCACCCGGCTCGGCCAGGCGCGCGCCGTTTTCCAGAATCGTGTCGAGCACGAGCTTCGCCGGCAAAATGCCGCCGTGGCAGGAAATCTCAACGGTGTCTTCGCGCGTGAACGTGCGCGGCGCGCGCAGGACGGAAAGCAGCACTTCGTCCACGATTTCACCGCGACGGATGATTTTGCCGTAATGAATCGTGTGCGTCGGCGCGCCGGAAGGCTTCAGCAATTTTTTTCCGCCCGACAAAAAAATCCTGTCCGCGATTGCGAACGCCTCCGCGCCGGAAATCCGCACGACGGCCAGCCCGCCTTCACCGAGCGGTGTGGCGATGGCGGCAATGGTGTCGTCGAACATGGTCGGAGTGTGAAGCGTGAAGGCCGGAGTGAGAAGCCTGAATTCTCATCCAACACTTCCTGATTCCTAATCGCGCCGGCAATTACCCGCCTGATTTTCCGCATCGCGACCCTCCAAATAAAGCCGCGCCTTCCCGTAGCTTTTCTTGTGCAAATAATGCAGCAACGTCGGATCGGCGTTGCGCGGCAGTTGTCTCGTCAATTCGTCAATGTGCGAGAAGATCGGCAGCAAATCCGGTTTTGGATTCGCAGCAGGCATTGATTTGACGGCGGCGTCCAGGCTGACGAGCGTCTCCAGAATTTTTTTTTCAATTGAGCCGGGCATGGCGGTCAAGATGACAGGTGTCCAGTGAGATACGGGATGATTTGTTCAAGCGACGGTATGCGGCCCGCCAGATACCACACCGTGACGAAGCGTTCCAGTCCTGTCACCATGACAAACAACATCGAACACATGATATATAATCCGAAGGCCTGCGACGGATCGGGCTGCATGACGCGCGGGATGCCGTGATACAGAATCACGACACAGAGCATTATGCCAAGTCCCCACGTCAGCCACGGATTGATTCCCGGAAACGTGTCCAGCAGCCGCAGCAGGAACAGCGGGCTTAATCCGCAGGCCGCCACGGTGAATCCCTCCGTAAAACTGTGCCGTGGAAACGACGCATTGCACAGCGCCTTGACGATTTGCGCGCAGGTGAAAACAACCGCGATCATCACCAGCGATTGCACGGCTTCATAAACCGCCATTTCACCGGCGGAAAAAATTTTGATCTGTCCGCTGTCCCACTGCCGCCGGCCCCATGTCATCAGGCTGAAACCTTCCAGCGCCGCCACGGTCAAAACCATCGGCAGCACATAAAACAGCAGCAGAAAAACCAGGCCGCGCCGCGCCTTGATGACGCGATCCCACGCCTCCACCGGCTCAAAAATCAAAAACAACGCCTTTATCATGCGCGTGAATTGATACCCGTTAAAACGAATGCTGACAACAAAATCCGCTTCCGTCCGCGCGCCGCGCGTGCTTAACTCGCGGTGTGAATGTTGACCTCGGCATCTGGAGCAAGCTGACGAAATTTGTCGTCGGCCTTGTCGTGCTTGCCATTTTGCTGCTCATCGGGATGTGCTATCTGCCGCTCATCCATCAGAACGAGGAGTTCCAGCGGGAAAATCTGCGCCTGCAACGGGAATTGGAAAAAGAATCGGAGAAATCAAAGCAGCTTCAAGCGCAGATTGACGCGCTGCGGAACGACCCGAAAACCATCGAACGTTTGACGCGCGAAAAACTCGGCTATGCCAGGCCCGATGAAACCGTCGTGCGCTTTGAACCTTCCGGAACAAATGCCCCGGCGCAATGACCGAAAACTCTATCGGCCAACCGGCATATTCTTTTTGAAACGAATCCGAAACATCCATCCGCAGCAGGCAATTGCCGCGAAGTCCAGCCATGTGGTGTAATTCCATTGAAATGACGCCTGCGCGATGGCGCTCGGCGGACGCACTTCAGGAATCAGCCCCAGCGCCGAAAAAAGCAAGTCCACGATGACCCCCGCGCCCGCCATGGAAACAAACAAAACGGTCGTGATGTAAAACGCCGCCTTCGCGCCGTAGTATTTCCGGTAAATCAGGATCAGCGGAATGATGATCAAGTCGGCGTAAATGAATGAAATGACGCCGCCGAAACTGATGCCGCCCGACCAGAGCACGCCCGCCAGCGGAATGTTGCCGATGGAGCAGACGAAAGAGGCGACGGCAATCAGCGGCCCGACGACGGCGTTTTCAACCAGGCGCAACGGCCCGCTTCCGCGGGCAATGAACAGATTTTCCCACCAGTTTTCTGGAACGAGCGCCATCAGAAACCCTGCGATGAGAAAGCCGACGGCAATTTCCTTCCAAAGCATCCCCGCATCCATGAAAAAGGCGTCGGCGACCTGCGCCCAGTTTTCACCCCGGCGGATTTTTTCCTTGAACGATTCCTCATTTGATTCCATTTCCTGACCGTGCGAATGGCAGCAGCAGGAATTTTCACCTTCATCGTTGTGCGCCCGCGCGGTTTCGACCAATCCTTCCGGCAAGGTCCATTTCACCAGCAGCCACATCACGGCGATCAATACAAAAGCGCCGATGACTTCGGCCAGGACAAATGTCCAGCCGAGCAAAAGCCAGAGGATGAACCCGAGTTCAAGCACGAGGTTGGTCGAGGCGAACATGAAGGCCAGCGTCGGCACCAGCGCCGCGCCTTTTTTGAAGGCGGTCTTCGCCGTCGCGGCCGCAGCATAGGAGCATGACGAACTGACCGCGCCCAAAAATGTTGCCAGTGCGACCGCGCGCAGATCGGCGCGGCCAAACTGCTTTGTGATCTGTTCTTTTTTGAAGAACACGCGCAGGAAAGCCGACAGGCTGAACCCCAAAACCAGCGCCCAGAGCGTTTCCCAGAACATCGCCGCCGATTGAAACAAACTATGCCAGAGCCAATTCATAAGCCATATGCTTACAGCCGGGGTTTCGATGCAAGCTAGTAATCTGGATTTTTATATTTGGGGGCGGCGGTCAAGGCAGGCGGCATCAGCACCGAAACCAAAACGGTCAGCACCAAAATTGATTTTCGGGTTTTCATTGGGGTGCAGTTGCCTCCCAATTGCGCGAACTGTTCGTGTTTGCTACACCACTAAATTCAACAGACATCAGTTCGTCTGGTGTATTATTGATGCCGAACAATAGATGAACCTTGCTATAAACTTGGCCATTGCGGCTTTGAATAAAAAATGCTTTGTCCACTAAATCGGGGCCGTTGTTGTTTCCGAAAGTTCCATTACTTTGATAACCACCATCCGGCGCAGCGTAAGTTACACCCCATTCTCCATCAGAAGTTTCAATGAAGCCGCCGTCAATAACTTCAAAATCAATGCTCCAATTTTGAGGATTATGTTCCGAAACCTCACCTGAAGGACGGCTGACGGTGATTTTAACGTCGCCGCCGCTTGAAACAGTCTTTCCAGCAATCAAATCAAAGTAGATTGGCGCATTTGTGTAGGGCAGCTTGAAAGTCTTATTAAAACTCACAAGCGGCTCTGAACCTTGCAGCTTCCACATTTTTATCACTGTCGGATTATTCGGGTCGGGCGTAAAGCGATTGGCATACATATAGGAGTAGTTATACGACGTGCTGGTCATCGCCCGCACATAACCTTTTTTGCTCGGCATAACAGATAAACTTTCTCCTTTGCCATGACTGATTTGAAAATATCCGTTCCCATCACTTGTCGCCGAAAATCGGTCAACAGTTGACTGAACGCCGTTGTAAATCCGCACACTCGCCGCGATTTGTGCGCCCACAACTGGACTGCCAAACTGGTCTTCCAATCTGCCATAAAAGGCAATGGGCGCGTCGTTCAATACGGACAGACCTTCCTTTATCTGTTCTCCCTTATTTTGCGGTGGGATTGTCATACTTGCCCCTGCCTGTGCCGCTGAGGCATTCGTGGGAATAGATGCGCTGGCTGGCGAACTCGTGACGGTGGACGTTGACAGCGCAGGATTTGTTTCAATGGAAACTGGCGGGGATGCTTCTGTCGGCCTTTTTTCCTTCTGCCATAACAGCAACACAATCAACACCGTAACGACGATGCAGAACCACAAGATTGAGCGTCTCATTTTTAGTTAGTTTTGAATGTTGAAGCCCTCGCTGCTGGAACGCAACAATGTATTCCAATAATTCCATTCCAGCCAAGCGTCGCTGCGAAATTGCGCGCTATGCCAAAAATGAGATTTGTAATCGTTATCAAGCGGATCGGGTGATGGCCAAAGGGGATTTATTGTGCGAGTTAAGTTAACACTTGCAAACGTTGTTATTGGCGTTGCGCCCAAAGCGGTCGAATACGATTGAGCGGCGTAGGCCATAACTTTGTAGAGATTGTTCAAGTTGGTGACTATATCAACCGGGACATCCGTGCCGCCAATAATTGGAGAAACAACAAAATGGTTCCATGGCGAGGGATCGCTCGGACTGCCACTGTAGGCATAATAATTGTTCAGCGGAATGTAATCCGGCTTGGTGATCTGGTCAAAACACCAACGCGGCGCAGCTAGGGCAAAATCATTGGTGTTATAAAAATTGATTCGTTTTTCAACAGCGGCAACATTGTTCGTCAGCCGGTTTCCATAAATGTTTGGGGTGTAAGGGCCGTAATTTTGTGAACCAGCAAGACTCAACAATCCGCTTGGATATGTATAGTTAAATGACAAAAGAAAGGGCGTGGTGACGGTTGCATCATAATCATGGGCTGGAAGAGCCGCTTGGCTGGCAACGTAAGTGTTCGCAATTTGTCCCAATCCATTTTGAGCCGCCAGACGCAACGCTTCGCCAGCCACGACGTTGCCCATGCTGTGAGCCAGCATATAAACATGGCCGGGATATTCCGCGTTCAAATCATTCAGCTTGTTCAACAGTCCTTGAGCCGATTGCCATGCTTGATATTCACTGTTGTCAAAGTTACGCGAGTCGGTCAACGCCTGCCAATAATTGTCAGTGAAACCGTTGCCAGTCGGCCAGCGAAATTCGCCGAACCTGCCGTGATACCCCTGCCAATAAAGCCGCT
>CAYPTV010000039.1:0-12790 GCA_964413505.1 uncultured Bifidobacteriaceae bacterium
GTCAATCGCCAGCGTGTTCGTCCATGCAAGCCCCGCGCCCAACGGCGGCAGGTTGCTCGCGATGAAACTGCCGGCGTAACCACCGGAAACGCCATTAGTGACGAACAGGGTGAATTTGTCGCCTTTGGTGAACGCGGAATCCCCCGCATTGGTCACGACAGTGAGGACGCCACCATAAGTAATCATGCCGCCGCTCGCGACGCTGTCGTTGGTGGCGTTGATATGCGACACTTGGAAGATGTTGGTGCTGCCGGCCAGCAGCGTCAGGTTGCTGTTGACGGTCAACACCGTTCCCGCCGTGCTGACTCCCGCTCCCGGCGCGAGCGTGCCGCCGGAATAATTGGTGACCGCAACATTGATGATTCCGGAACCGGCCAGCGTGCCGCCGTAGATGCTGACATAGTTGAGGGTGCCGCCGCCGACGCCTGTGCTCAAACTGCCCGTGATATTCAGCACGCCGTTGCTGATTATCGTGCCGCCGCTGTAAGCGTTCGCACCGCTCAACGTCAGCGTGCCGGTGCCGACCTTGGTGATTGCTGCAATAAAGCCGGCAGGGGTCGCCTCGGTGGTGGCATCGGCATCCTCAATTGTCCCGGCGAAGGTGGTGGAGGTGTTAAGACCGCCAATAATCCAAGTAGCGGTGCCGGTGTTTCTTGATCCTTCCAAGGCTGTTCCCGGCCCGCCTGTCAATGCGCCAAGATAGTTGATGGACGGATCGCGCTCGGTCAATATGACTTCACTGTCTCCGCCGCCAAGGTTGAAGGTCGCCATGGCACTGCCGGTATTATTAACTGTGGTTCCGCTGTTAAACCGGATGAATCCTACAGTCGGACCATTCGCTCCGTCCGGAACGACAGTTATCGTGCCCGTGAAACCGGACATTGAGCCTTGAATTGTGAAGGTTGAATACGCCGTCGAACTCAAAAGCGACAAATTGGTGATGATTACAGTCCCATTCCCTCCGAACGTGCCGTTGAAATTGTCGTTCCCATAAAAATCACCCTGATCCATGATGGAAGTGCCGGTGAACCACAGGTTGTTCGCGACCGTGAGGGTGCCGGTCGGCAGCAAAATGGTTCCGCCATTGTTCGTCACGGTTCCGGTGCCCAAGCTCGCGGCATTGGCAATTGACACAACCCCGCCATTGATCAGCGTGCCGCCGGTGTAGGTGTTGGCATTGGGCAGAGTCAAAATGCCGGCATCGTTTTGCAGGAGGCCACTGCCCGAAATCGCCCCCGACAACGTCTGCGCGGCGGAGCTGTTGTAGTTCAGGACGCCGTTGTTGGTAATGCCTGTCGCATATGTGCCGCTGCCCAACTGACCAGAACCACCAATCGTCAACGTGCTGTTGGTATTGACCGTCGTCGGCCCGGAGTAAGTGTTGATGCCGGTCAGTATCAGGGCGTTTGTCCCGGACGCAACCACTCCGCCAACCAGGCTGTCGGCCGAATCGTCGGCCACGCTGTTGCTCAACACGATGCTGTTCGACACCGCACTGAACGCCTGCGTTCCGCCCAGCGCCAACGGCACGCTCAAGGTCTGCACATTGGCCGAGTTGTTCGTCACGCCGCCGGTCAAGGTCAGCGTGTAGCTCGCGGTCGGGTCGGTGATGTTGAAGCTGCCCGCGTTGCTGTTGAACGTCAACGAACCAATGCTGTAGCTGTTATTCATGTCCGGCGTCAAGTTCTGTGTTCCGGCAAAGGTCAAAAGATCCCCCGTCTGCGGCGACTGCCCGCTCGCCCAGTTGCCCGCTGTGCTCCAGTTGTTGTCCGGCGTAGCATTGCCATTCCACACTTCACCCAAACCGCCGATGATGAGCGGAATGTTGGCCGTGCCGGTTTCCGACGCAGTGTCAGTAGCGGTGACGGTCAGGTCATATTCGGTGCCGAATGCGGCCGATGGCGACACGGTGACTGAATTGGTGTAGATGTTTCCGCCTTGCAGATGAAGCGTGACGGTCGAACCGCCAAGCGCAGTCACATCCACCGTGACGCTGCTGATCGGATAGGACTGCGGAATCACGGTGGCGCTGATGACCGCCGTCTGCCCGCGACCCACGGGATTGGGACTCGCGGCAGCCGAGACCACCGGCGGTCCCGACATGATGCTCAAGGTGCTGCTGACAACATTGCTCAAGCTCGCAATGTCAATGGCCTTGAAGTAGTTGGTCACCGTTGTTCCGGCGGCAACCGACGCGCCAACGGTCACGCTGTTGGTATAGACATTCGGCGTCGCCGACAAGAACAGCGGCAGAATCGTCGTGCCCGGCGCCGTCCCGGCGGTCTGGCTGACATCTGCGGATACGCTGCTGACGGCGTTGCCACTATTGGGATTGGGCAACACTGTGGCGCTCACCAACACCCTCTCGTTGGGATAGGCCGGGTTCGGGCTGGCGGCATATGCCATTATCATAGGCCCGGGTCCATAGGCTCCCGTGGCGAAGATGCTCTGCAATTGGGCCGGTGTCAGGCCGTAGTTGAACACTCCCACATCGTCTATGCTGCCATCAAAAGTGGCGGCCTGCGAGGAGGCAGAGCTTGATCCGATGAGCGTGTTTCCGGCAAAGGCGGCAACGGCATGGTTGTTCGTTAATGTCGCCGAGGCAATGCCGTTGTGGTTCAGCATATAAATCGTCGCATTGGTGGGTGACACGACCAAGGCCGCCAGCGACCACTGATTCGTCGGCGGCACCAGCCCGGAATTCCAACCTGCAGCCGTGGAATCGCCATTCCAGTTGTAACCCAAGGCGGCACCGTTGGTGGACGCTCCACCCGACAGCGGGATGATTTGGACGCCGTTGAGCGGTGCGCGACCGGACGTGACATCAGTAATGGTGAATCCCGACACGCTGGGAATCGTCCACAAAATATAGTTGCCGTTTACATTTGCCCCGGTGACCTGAGTCCAGGTGTTGGCGGCAAATATACCGGTTCCAGTCACGGTGTATGTCGGAGAAGTGGAACCTGGATAAGCGATCGAGAAAGTTCCGCCTTCAGCACTGCCTCCACAATAAACATACACATTATAGCCGGCCGCGCTCGATGGCAGATTGGTCACGGTGACAATCGAAGGCCGGCCCGTTCCGTCCGTGGCATCCAACCAGGTGGCGAACAAATGCGGATTGCCCGGCGTGGCGCTGGTCGCTTCATGGCAGTAGCTGGAACTCCAGATGCAGGTGGCACCGGTGGCGGCACCCGTGGAATCAACCAAAGCCGTGGTGCCCGAGCACGGATCGTTGTTGTTCGGCGGCTGGATGGTGTTCCAGTTGCTCAAGGTCACAAATCCGGCGCTCTCGGTGGACGTCCATGCCGTGATGCCGGCAGGGCCCACAAAGTTGAGGGATATCCCATTCCCGCCGCTCCCGTAACTGACCAAGCCGCTGGCCTTAGTGCCATCGTTGCAAAGGACGATGCCGGAGCCGCCCACATAATCACTCGGATTGATCCAGGCCGTGAGCGTGACCGTGTTGGTGTTCAAGTTCAATGCAGGAAGGGTCACGAACGAGTTGGCCAAGTTCGTCGTAGTCGCCAAGGCCGTGTTGGTGGTCGTGAAGCCGGGGAAATCCAACGGACGCGGACCGGCGATGCCATCAAAACCGTTGCTGGAGTTGGTTCCGTAAATGCCATTATGACCGCCCACATAGTCGTAGGCTGTCACACCGCCAACGGACGGATCCGCCAGTTCGTTCAATTCATAAAGAGCAACTGGGCTGAGGCCGGCCACCATATCGCCATAGGCTCCGGCGTCAACAGCCGTAAGGATCGCCGGACTGCTGGTGATCGAGCCGAACGAGTTGCTTGCCACTAAAACATAGCTGGCAACATTCCCAAGCGTGAGGTTGCTGATGACCAGATTCGTGGTGGTGGTTCCACTAAATTGGCCGCCAAGCAGATTGGTGTAAGTGCTGCCGCCAACCGCACCCGCCTTCCACTGGTAATACATCGGCTGGCTGCCGGTGGCCGCCCCGGCAAAACTGGCGGTCGCTCCGACCGCGCCGGAATGGAACGAACGAGAGGTCGGTTGCGCGCTGATTACAGGAAAGCCAGACAGAATGCTTAACGTATTGGAGCTGTAATCGGGGATGCTCGCGCTGTCAACGGCCGTGACGTAATTGGTCACAGTGCCAGCGGGAACCGCCGCGCCAACGTTGACACTGTTGGTATAGACATTTGGCGTGGACGACAAATACAGAGGTATAATTGTGGTCCCGTGCGCCGTTCCGGCAGTCTGGCTGACATCTGCCGTAACGTTATTGATTGGATTTAAGGTGACAGGATTGGGCGCCACGGTGGCACTGATCAACACACTTCCGTAGGGATAAGCCGGATTTGGCGTGGCCGAAGACGCGCCCATTTGCGGACCCGCAATAAAACCATACTTGAGAACAATGGTGTTCCCAACGACCGCAGGTTGATAAAAATTGAAGTTCACCGGCTGGACATCCCAGATCAACGTGATGGTGCCGTTGACTGTGATCGGGTTGGGGCTGCTGAACAACGTGTAGTTGGCGGCGCTCAAACTCGCCGATGTGCTCGGCGCTTTGACATGGAGGTAGGTGTTGTTCAAGGTCAGGTTGCCGTTGACCACAATCTCATCGTTCGATCCGGTGGCGCTGGTGCCTACATCAAAGTGAGCCGCCGCGCCCGTGGCCAAGGTCAAGTTGCTGTTGAACGTGTTCGTGCCGTATGTTCCGTCCTGCCCGCCATAAATTCCCGAACCTGAAGTGGTATTGACCGGGCCAATGACCGTTCCGTAGCCCATCAAGTTCTGGCCAGCGCCCACCGCATAGCCGCTGACCGCCGACACATCATAAGTCGCACCGGCACCCACGATGATGTTGGTGGAATTGATGGAACCAGAGGCTCCGAGCGCCAGCGTGCCGCCATTGATGGCAGTGTTGCCGGTGTAAGTTTCCGCAGCGGCGAGCGTCAACGTGCCTGAACCAGTTGAGTTGGTGAGCTTCAAACTGGTGCCGATGCCTTGAATCACCGTCCCAAAAGAAACACCCTGACCGTTCACATCTATGCTGATGGGCTGGCTGCCATTGGTGCTGAATCGGGCGGAATAGTCATTTTGGTTTGCTGCGGAGTATTGCAGAATGCCGCCGCCGAAAGTCATGGCATTGGTCGTCGGATTGCCAAATGGTCCTGACACGCCCGGATTCTCCGCCACACCGGCATTGAGGAAACCACCGTTGATGGCCGTGGTGCCGCTGTAGGTGTTTGTGCCGGTCAGGGTAAGGGTGCCACTGCCAACCTTGGTCAATGCTGTGAAAAAGGTGCCGGCAGTCTCGGTGGGGTCAACATCCTCAATGGTTCCAGCAAAAGTGGTGGAGGTGTTCAGTCCGCCAATGCTCAAAACCCCGGTGCCGGCATTTCTGGTTCCTTCCGCCGCTGTCCCCGGTCCGCCCAATAATTCACCAAGGTTTATGGTTCCGGGGTTGCGTCCGGCCAATAGAGCCGTGCTGGGGCTGTCACCAAGGTTGAAGCTGGCATTGGTGCTGCCGGTGTTGACTTGCGTTGAACTGTTAAACCGCAAAGTGCCGGCGGTTGGATTCCCCGAACTGTTTGTGGGAGCAATGATGATATGACCGGAGAAATTTGCCATCGAACCTGCGAGGGTGAAGGTTGAATACACTGTCGAACTAGAAAACGACAAATTGGTGATGATTACAGTCCCATTCCCTCCGAACGTGCCGCTGAAATTATCGTTCCCAAGAAAATTGTCCTGATCCACAATTGACGTGCCGGTGAACCACAGGTTGTTCGCAACCGTGAGGGTGATGGTCGGCATTAAAATGGTTCCCCCGTTGTTGGTCACTGTCCCAGTGCCCAAACTCGTGGCATTCGCAATTGACACAACCCCGCCATTGATCAGCGTGCCGCCGCTGTAGGTGTTGGCATTTGGCAGGGTCAAAGCGCCGACATCGTTTTGCAAGAGGCCGCCGCCCGAAATTGTCCCCGACAACGTCTGTGCGGCGGAACTGCCATAGTCAAAAACACCATTGTCAGCAATGCCTGCCGCATATGTGCCGCCGCCCAACTGACCCGATCCGGCAATCACCACGGAGCCGGCACTGATGGTCGTCGGCCCGGTGTAAGTGTTGTTGCCCGCCAGCGTCAGCGTGTTCGTGCCGGCCTTGACTAAACCGCTGCCGCTGTCGGATACGGTGTTGCTGATCACAAGGCTGCCCGCCGCCGCATTGAAAGTCTGCGCTCCAGTCAGGGCAACCGGCACGCTCAAGGTCTGCACATTGGCAGAATTGTTCGTCACCCCGCCGGTCAAGGTCAGCGTGTAGCTCGCGGTCGGATCCGTGATGTTGAACGGCCCAGCCGCCGGGGCGAAGGTCAGCGAACCGAGGCTGTAATTATTGTTCATGTCCGGCGTCAATTGTGTGTTCCCCGCAAAAGTCACGAAATCTCCAGTGCCTGGGGTTAATCCGCTCTGCCAGTTGCCCCCGGTCATCCAGTTGTTATCGGCACCCAAGCCGGTCCATACATCCAGCGGGCTGACGTTCAAAGTCAATGCCGCCGTGGTGGATTCGGAATGCGTGTCAACCGCTTTGACTGTCAGTGTCTGCGCCCCGTATGCGGTCGTGTTCAGAACCGTGTAGCTGTTCGTATAGACGTTTGGCGTCGCGGACAAATTCATTGTCAGTATGGTGGTTCCGGGTGCAGTGCCGGCAATCGCGCTCACATCCACCGTCACTCCGCCGACACTAATGGGGTAGGAATTCCCCAGCACCGTCGCGGTGATGGTCACCACCTGGTTCAGTCCCACAGGATTGGGACTGACTGAAGCCGAAATTGTTGGCGCGCCGGATATGATGCCCAATATGTTGGTGGCGTAAGTTGTGGATGAACCGCTGTCAATCGCGGTAACGATGTTGGTGGTGGTTGAGCCGATGGGAACCGATGCGCCCACCGCAACGCTGTTGGTGTAGACATTCGGTATGGCCGAAAGATATAATGTCTTGATGGTTGCTCCTGATCCCGGCTGTCCTGTGCCGGCGGTCTGGCTGACATCCGCCGTGACACTGGTGATGACGGGGTTGTTGTTGGTCAATACCGTAACGCTGATTAATACACTCTCGTTGGGATACGCCGGGTTCGGACTGGCGGTCGGGGTGCCAACGATCGGGCCGGAACCCGCCACATACTGAAGCAGCACGCTGTTGCCAGCGGCCAATACAGAATATCTGCCAGAGTTTGCCGGCGGAACATCCCAAACAATCGTAAGGCTGCCATTGACGGTGATCGGGTTGGGGCTGCTGAAGAGTGTATAGACGCTCGTGTCCAGAAACGCCGTCGTGCTCGGAGCCTTGAGATGGATGATGTTGCCATTCAGCGTCAGGCTGCCGTTCACCACAATCTCGTCGTTTGAACCGGTGGCGCTGGTGCCGAGATCAAAATAAGCCGCCGCGCCCGTGGCCAAGGTCAGGTTGCTGTTGAACGTGTTCGTGCCATACGTCCCGTCCGTTCCACCATAGATGCCCGAACCGGTGGCGACGACCACCGCTCCGGTGACTGAACCGCTGCCCATCAGGTTTTGAACCTGACTGGCGCCCAGAGTAAAACCTCCGCTGACTTGCGACACGTCAAAGATCGCCCCGCTGTTCACGATGATGTTGGCCGAATTGCTGATCGAACCGGCCGCGCCCAATTGCAGCGTGCCGCTGCTGATAATCGTGTTGCCAGTGTAGGTGTTGACCCCCGTCAGAGCCACCGTGCCCGTGGCGTTGAAGGCCGGATTCTTCGTGACATAACCGCCGATTGAGCCGGTGCCGGGAACCAATCCAACGTTGTTGCCATTGGCGCTGGAGGCCGGGATGCCGATGGTCAACGGGCCGGTGCCAGACGCGCCGCTGATGACGCCCGGAATGGTGAACGTGTTGGTGGTTTGCGCGGCCAGGCCGCCGCCATTTCCACCAAGGAACACCGGGCGCGCGGCGCTGGCGGCCGCCGCGTTGATCAAGCTGAAACTGCCCATGGCACCCATTAACGTGCCGCCGTTCAAATTGACTGTTCCCACGGCGCCAGCAGCCGTTCCCTGTGTGGTTGGATTGCCCAACTGGTTGGGGTTGTTAATGACCGTGACACCGCCGTTGAAATAAAACGCCGCAGGAGTGGTGTTGGCCACATCAACCGAGTCATAAGTTCCCGCAGTCACCCTGCCGGAGGCGGACACCGTATATGCGCCGCCATTGGTATAGTAGTTGATGGGAAATCCCATGCCGTTGGTGGGATTTAAAATCAACGTTCCCGCGCCGGATTTAACAATATTGTCTCCAGTATCGGTGATTGCAGCCGCAGTGAATGCCTGCCATATGGAGGAGCTGGTTGAATCAATGCCGATAATAAGCAGGCCCGTGGTGTTGTTTTGGACAATCTGGCAGGTGGTATTGGCAAGACGCACGTTGCAAACGCCAACGTTTATCACCCCCAAATTTGGCGTGACCAGCAAGCCGCCAGTCTGTAGATAATCGCCACCCCTGACATCCAAGTAAGGGGCGGTCCCAGTGTTGAATCGAAGGGATTCCAATGTATACGCAGTTGTGGACGAGACTCGTGCAGTGGTGCCGGCGGAATAACTGAGAGGATTGTCTTGCGTGGCGATATCCCAATTGGGGGTTCCACTGGGGTTGGCGTTGTTCCCGGGGACAACATAAAACCCGGTAATTGACGAGCCGCCGATGACGGTTGTTCCCGCCGTAAGCGCTCCGCTATCCGTGGTCGCCCAATCATAAAGCCCCACCGTGGCATAGGCATTGTTAGCGGCGGCCGTGGCCAGAATTCCATCCTGGCCGGCAGTGGCTTGGCCCAGTCCGGCCGTGGTGGTCGTGATTGTGCCGGTCGCGGCAACGCCAGCGGTGGCACTGGCCGGACCATAGAAAACCACACTGGCACCCGGGCTCGCGGTTATGGCATTGAGAGTAACAGTCGCCGTGCCACCACCGGGACCATTCGTGGCGGCGATGATGCTCTGCCCCGCATTCAATGTTGTCCCAGAGAAGGCCTGTGAATCGGTTGCGGCAGAGCCGCCGTTGATTGTCAATTTGCCGCCGCCCAGGGTCAACGCTCCGCTGGCAAGGATGCCGCCCGGCGGAGTGCTGCCACCTTGGGAAAAGTCCAATTCCAGAGTGCCGCCGTTATTGGTTGTTCCTCCGGAATAAGTGCTGGCTCCGGCCGCCTGGCCGGTAAGTGTCAACAGGCCGCCCCCGGTCAGGAGCAAGGGGCCGGTTCCGGAAATCACATTGTTGACCGTCAGGGAGCCGCCCCTGACCACATTGATATTTTGACTGGCTCCGCCAAGGGCAATCGGCAGATTGATTGTCTCCAGGCTGCTTGAATTGTCGGCGATCACGGCAGCGGATGTAAGGGCGAGGGAATTGCCAGACGTGGCCCCAAGCGTGAACGGCCCGGCGACAGAACCAAAGGTCAGACCGCCGATGCTCAAAGCGCCCGCGATATCGTCGCCGTTCGCCAGATTGGCGGAGCCGGTGAAAAACAGGGAGTCCCCGGCACCAGGTGTCGCATTGGCGCTTCCGACAGCCCAGTTGGCCGCAGAGGCCCATCCGGTGGTTGAAGTGGCAACACCGGCTCCGCTCCAAGTGTCGGTGCCGACTCCGGCGAACCCGGACGGAGCCACCAGCAGGCCAACCAATAATGACACGGCAAGAACCAGCGTCCGCACCGCATATTTCAATAAGAAATCATGCGGAATATATGTGTGGATTTTCATAATGAACTCAACGATTAAGCGGTCAATATTTTTGTTCAGGGATTGATTTCAAATAAATTAGCATTTCCCCATCCCGGAAACTATACGAATTTCATATGATATGAATCTCGGGTAATGCTCTATCTGATTGGTGCTGATATTTTTGAAACGACTTCAAAAACCACCAATTCAAATGCCCATTATCTGCCATTTTGACCAAGAATTATTATCGTTACAAACAGCATGTCGAAATTTCAAGCTTCGAGGATGGTGTCGTTTTGTCCGTTTATGGCTTTCCTTATTTCACCCCGGATGCTGCTGAAGCCGCGCTTGCAAGCGGCGTAATCCAATGGCTTCCCAGCTTTCAATCAGGAAAAGCTCTAAAAGCTCGGTCTCCGTTTTTTCGGAAGAAAATCCGTTTGTTTTCAGCCAACCGGCCAACATCATCGCCTCAAAAAGCCTGTCCCAATAATCAAGCACAGTGTCATGTTGCTTCGGCATCGGCCAAGTTCCATTTTTTATCCAAAAACGGCAAGCGTCATCCACTTCCTTCCGAACTAAAAACTCACGGGCAACGCGACATTCAAGCTCATGGCGAACATTCTTTTGAGCGTCCGCACCCCATTGGTTTTTCTTTGCAAGAGCTACTCTTGCGGCATGGGCGGCGTTGCTCTCGGATTGCAACCGATTCAAAACATTCTCAAAAGCGTCAGAAGGCATAGCCAAATTAACCCGCAAATCCCGCGTCAGGTCAACAAATGAAAAACGATCAAAAAACTAATTTCCTTCAAGATTCTGTTTCTGCCGGAAAGCGTGGACATCGCGTTCGTAACTATCAACTGCGCTCTGGAGACTTTCGGCGTAGATTTTGGATAATTGAGCCGCATCCTCTGGCTCGCTTTGGCGCAAGACAAGTTCCCTGATAACTCCTAATTCACTTTGAAGCCCTATCATTCGGTAAAGAATGAAAAGCATCAATTCTCTGTCGTCCATGTTTGGTTCTCTGATGATATGAAGCGGAGACGGCTTTTTTCGTTTTCTTTTCATTACCGCAAATAACTCAAAAAAATGTCATTTGACAAATCAGAAATCCCGAATTAGTTTCCGTGCGTTGGGGACGCCCGCTTTCGCCTTCGTCCGGCGAGACAGGCGTTCCCATTTTTTTTTGCGCCGTTGTAAGCGCGTTTGGCGAAAATTCAGTTTTGGCCGTTTTGATTGCTGTCCCTTTTCGCCGGGAATTACAACCAGCAGTTAAGACGGTCTTTTATTTTTATGAGGTTATTAGTTCGCGGGGACTGGTGACGCCGAAACCAGCCGCCCAGAAAAGAAAACGGCGGATGAGATTTGCCCTTACGAAGTTCGTCTCATCCGCCGACAGGCAACCGAGTCGCCATTGATGCTTACAAGGTATCTCTGCCATCGTCACAAAGCAAGCCGTTTTTCAAACGAAAAATAGTTGCATAATTTCCTTGCAATACACAAGCTGCTTGCGTATATTTAAGGCGATGAAACTAAACAAGCAATTGCGCGGGTATTTTGCTGGAATTGGCCGCAAGGGTGGCAAGGCCGGGGCTGGCAAGGCGAAAGCCCGCACAAGCGAACAGGCTCGCGCCGCTGTAATGGCGCGATGGAACAAAGTGAAAACAAACAAACAATAAAACAAAAGCCGTGCCGGTGTATCTAGCACCGGCACGGCACAACTAAAGGCCGAAGCCTTCAGTGGTAACTCGACGTTACAAAATCACTGTAAGACTTGGCCGTGAAAGGTCAAGTGAACTGTATATGCTGCAATGGTGAATCAAAACGGCGCGGTTTTTACCGCAACAAAAACTTCAATGTGCAACGCTTTGAATGTCTTAAATGCGGCACGTCATTCTCTGACAAGCAACCGCTGGACAATCTGCGTGTTGACTTCAAACAGGCTTGCACAGTCCTGAACATGCTCTCGGAAGGGCTTGGGATTCGCGCCGTGTCGCGTCTGACTGGATTGCACCAGCAAACCGTCTTGAACGTGCTGGCGAGAGCCGGAAGCAAGGCTGGACGCTTTCTTGATGCAAACGTGCGGAACGTGCGCCCTGAATCCGTGCAAGCTGATGAGATGTTCTGCTTTGTCGGTTGCAAAGACCGTTCAAATCACACGCACGACCCGTTTCGCGGCTCGCAATATCTTTTCATGGCGATGGATTCAAAGTCCAAGCTGATTATTTCCCATGTCATAGGCCAGCGCACAGTCAGCAACACGACCCGATTGCTTGCCGATTAGAAGCAGCGTGTCCAAGGCCGCTTTCAACTGACAACCGATGGCTATGAGCCTTACAAGGTCGAAGTCCGGCGCACAATGGGCAAAGACGTTGACTTCGCCCAACAGGTGAAGATTTACGCCAATCCAAGAGACTTGAACGACCCCGAACGCCGCTATTCCCCCACGGTTTGCACCGGCTTTAGAATCCATGTCCGCAACGGCAATCCAAACCCTGATTTGATCTCCACAAGCTACATGGAGCGTCAGAATCTTTCCGTGCGTCTTTTTAACCGCAGATTTACCCGTCTCACGCTCGGTTATTCCAAGAAGTTTGAGTATCTCACGCACTCAATTAACCTTATGATTTTTCACTTCAACTTCATCCATGTTCACGCCGCACACAAAACCACGCCAGCAATGGCCGCTGGTTTGACGGGCAGAATCTGGACTTTTGAAGAACTCCTCTTGACACCAGACTAATGTTGCATAACCGAATCTCGCTCCCATCATGGACGGCATTCCTTGTATTGAGAAAGGCATTCTTTGTTCTTTGTATTGCGGACGACGTTTTTTGTATAAAGAAATGGGATTATGTAGATGACAAACTAATGGGGTAAAACTGGTAGAGCGGGCAGTTGCTCTGCCAGCCGTCAGTTTGCCAACAAGTGCGTTCTTGTCATCCCGACGGCGCGCACGGAGTGACGCGCCCTACCCAGAAACTTTGTAAACTGCATAATCCCGCAAAAACCCGGAAAAATGGGGACTTATATACAATGGGACCTCTGCGAAACGTGACATTGACTGTCTGATTTGATGTCTGTGCATTTT
>CAYPTV010000040.1:0-4239 GCA_964413505.1 uncultured Bifidobacteriaceae bacterium
TTACACGGGCGACGTTTGTTTCCATGACCAGACGATTTTGCGGAGCGCGCGGTTTGAAGACGTGCATGCGGATGTTTTGATCATGGAAACGACGCGTGGCAACCGCGAATTGCCGGAGGATTTCACGCGCGAAAAGGAGATTGAGCGGCTGGTGGCGGCGATTCACGGCGCGGAAAAGCGGAAGGGCTGCATTTTGATCCCGGCGTTTGCGCTGGGCCGCACGCAGGAGATGCTCGCGATGCTGGCGTTGCTGATGCGCGAGGGGAAATTGAAGAAGCAGCCGGTTTACATCGGCGGGCTGGGCCGCGTGTTCACGGAGATTTATGACATCGAGTCGCCGCGCACGCACCGGCAGCACACGAATTTGAAATTGAACGAGGCGCTGCAACTGGTCGTGCTGGAAAAAGGCCAGGCGGAGAACATGAAACTGGGCGGCGGGAAGATTTTCGTCATCACGGCGGGCATGATGAGCGAGAACACGGCGGCGCACGACCTGGCGGCGCGGATGATTGGCGACGAGCGGCAGTCCATTTTCTTCGTCGGTTATGCCGAGCCGGATTCGCCTGCGGGACGGCTGCGCGCGGCGAAGAACGGCGAGACGTTTGTGTTCAGCCCAAGCGCCGGACGAGTGACGCTCAAATGCGATTTGCAGGAATTCGATTTGACGGCGCACGCGAACCGCGGCGACCTGCTGGAGTTTGTCGGGCAGGTTTCGCCGCGCGCCATTTTGCTCGGCCACGGTGACGCGGATGCTCGCGCGTGGTTTGAGGAGCAAATCCGGTCGCGCCATCCAAAAATAAAAATCATCCAGCCGCAGCCGGGAAAAATGGCGCAGGTGTGATTTGAAAAATCAGACCGCCGGACAAATTAAACTTCGCACGGCGGTTTTTTTGCGCATTGAAATCCAGGATCAATGTCCGCCGCCGCCGTTGGGTCCGCTGACGATGTTGGCCAGGTTGAAGATGGGCAGGAACATGCAGATGACCATGCCGCCGATGATGACGCCGAGGAAAACGATGAGCAACGGCTCGAGGAGCGACATCAGGCCGGAAAGCGTGTTTTCAATCTCCTCGTCGAGAAAATCCGCGACGCGCTCAAGCATGCTGTCAATGTTGCCGGTCTGCTCGCCGGCGCTCAACATGCGGATGATCATGCTGGGAAATATCGGGTTTTTGCCGAGGGCGGCGGAAATGCCTTCGCCGCGTTCAATGTCGGTGGCGGCGGTCTTGACGGCTTTTTCCATGATGACGTTGCCAACGGTCTGCGAGACGATTTGCAGCACGTCAAGGATCGGCACGCCGCTGCGCACGAGCGATGCCAGCGTGCGTGTGAAGCGGGCGAGGCAGATTTTGTGCGCGATGGGGCCGAAGACGGGAAGCTTGATGCGCTGGCGATCCCAGAATTCACGACCCGATTTTGTTTTGATGAAATGAAGCCACGCATACACCAGGCCGCCCGCCGCCATTAAAAACAGGATCAGCCAGTGCCTTAACATGTCGCTGATGTCCATCAGAAACTGCGTCGGTGCCGGCAGCTTTGCGCCGAAGCCTTCATAAACTTCTTTGAAGACGGGAATGACCTTGACCAGCAAAAAAATCGTGATGCCGACGGCCACCACGGAAACGGTCGTGGGATACATCATGGCGGTCTTCACCTTTTTGCGGAGGCGGTCGGTGTTTTCAAGATAGGTTGCCAGGCGCGCCATGATCTCCGCGAGCAAGCCGCCCTTTTCGCCCGCCGACACCATCGCGACATAAAGCTTGTTGAACGCCTTGGGATGTTTGGCCAGCGCCTCCGAAAAACTTTCGCCGCTTTCCACGCGCGTGCAAATGTCCCGGAGCACGTCGCGCATGATCTTGTTGGGCGACTGCTCGGCCAGCGCCTGAAGGGACTGCACGATGGCGATGCCCGCGTCAATCATCGTCGCAAACTGCCGCGTGAACACCACCAGGTCGGCCAGCGCCACCTTGCCGCCCTTGGCCTTGCCCTTCTTGCCGACTTTTTCCTTGATGGACAGCACCAGCAGGTTTCGGTTGAGCAACGCGGCGATGGCGGCCTGCTCCGTGCCGGCCTCGATGCTGTTGTTGATCTCGCGGCCGGTCGCCGTCTCCCTGGCGGTGTAAATATATGATGGCATACCTTTGCCACGTCATAAGAATTGCATGGACAGATTGCAAGCCTAGATTTCACATCCCGCCCGCAATCTATCTTTGAAAGGTAAAATCGCGGCTCCAGAAATCTCAACAAATGCACGCGCAAACGTCGCTTCGCGTCGGTGCAAAAGCGCCGAAAATTTATCGGGTTTTATAAACGTCCTGAATGCAACAAGTTACGGCGTGTCAATTAATTGAAAAATTTTGTTGTCAAACCGGCGATAATTTTCTATTTTCATCGCAATTGCACTGTGCGGTGCGGGCGGACACAGTTCCACTTACGCCGCATTGGTGCAGAAAAGAGAACAAACAAACAATTAACAACAAACAACATCGGAGGAACCAGATGAAGTTTAATAAATGGACATTGGGTCTCGCAGCGGTTGGCGTGGTCAGCCTCGCTACCGCCGCTCGCGCAGACGAAAAAGTGAGTCAGTTGAACACTGCACTCTCAAACACAACCCTCAGCGGCTACGTTGACGTGGGCGCTCAATATGTAAGCGCAAGTGGCGCAGCTTACAGCTTGCCCAGCGTGGACAGCTTGAGCCTTAACACGGTTGACATCGCCCTCGACAAGCCGTTGGATGCGACGCCGTTTTCGGCGGGCTACCACGTTGAACTGTGGACTGGCGCAGGGGCAGTCGCTCCTACTCCGCTCGGCACCGGCAGCCTCGTTCGCCAAGCCTACTTGGCCTTGGGCACGACGGTTGGCGGTCAGGAGATTGACTGGAAAATCGGTGTGTGGGACACCATCATCGGTTACGAAGGCCTGACTTCTTCGGGCAATCCCAACTACACTCATTCCTATGGTTTTGCCATTGAGCCGACCACCCACACCGGCATTCAAGGCACATACAAAGTGAATGATGACATCACCGTTCAAGCTGGCATTGCCGATGAAGAATCAGGCAATACGGCAACCATTAACGGAGCTGTTACCGGAACTGAACCGCATCCTTTGACTTCTCCGGAATTCTTGGCCTTGGTTTCACTGACTGCTCCTGATAGCTTCGGCCCACTCAAGGGCGCGACGCTGGCTTTTGGCGGCACATATAACACATTTGATGGTGTTGCCCCAACAACAGGAATACCAGGAACTGGTTATACTGCTCCCAAAAATGCATATGTTGGCGCAACAATCCCCACGCCATTGGCTGCCTTGAAATTTGGCGCAGCTTATGACTACTCGGATCTCGGCCTTGGTCTCGGTCACATCAATGTGTTCGGTGTTTATGGCACTTATACGGCCACGGACAAACTAACCTTCAACGTGCGCGGTGAATATGCTGATCAATCCGGCACTACTGGCGGTTTATTGGCAGGTGTTCCGACTTTGAATCCCGGCTACTTGTTTTTCTCTCCGCATGGAGAAGAATTAACAGCGACAGCACAATATGCTCTTTGGGCCAATGTGTTGAGCCGTGTTGAAGTCCGTTGGGATCACGCAGAAACCATCCCCAGCTATGCAAATAACGGGGGAACGAGTGGCCAAAAAAATGCCTTCTTTCTGGGCGCGCAGCTTATTTACACATTCTAATTTAGTTTAGAACCTTTCAAGCCCCTTCCGCCAAAACGGGAGGGGCTTTTCATTTGTATCTATATGAGTCGAAGGTCCAGTTGACAAATAATTGAACCGAACTTGTTATAGCAGTTTCAAATAATATTCCTCGACGTTTCTTGTGGGGAAATGGATTCCGGGTATCCGGCGGTCGCGGAGCGACATCGGAAATTTAATGAGCATGGTGATGGCATTCGTTGCTCCTTCAATCATGCAAGCGCTTATTGAAGATTTTCTTCATGCGCGGTGCGGGCGAGGTGGCACCGGGCCATAAAGTCTGCCGGCTATAATTTCGGGCGGCGATTGTAATTTGCAAAATTCCGGTTCCGGTCAAAGATTTTCCGTAACAAATCGCACGGAGCGTTGTTAACATCTAAAATGCTTGCCAGAATTGCGGGCAGGCGGGATGCTGGACGAAACCCAAGCGCAAGCTTCAAGCGTTTGGATCATTGGCTAAAATTTGATGAAAACAAAAATCCTGCTGGGAAGCATTGTTCTTATTTTGATCATCGGTCTCGGGGCGGGCGC
>CAYPTV010000040.1:4339-12632 GCA_964413505.1 uncultured Bifidobacteriaceae bacterium
AAATCCTGCTGGGAAGCATTGTTCTTATTTTGATCATCGGTCTCGGGGCGGGCGCGTTCTGGTGGTCCCGGCGTCCGCAGATGATCATTTTGGACAATGGCGACAAGCTGACGCTGATGGGCGTGACTTACGGCAGGCATCACGCGCCCCCGGCGGCCAAGACGGCGGCGGGAACGCGCCGACCGCGAAATGTCATGGCATTCAACACGCCGAACAATTCGCTGGTGGTCTGGATCCGGCAGGAGCATCCGGCGAACAACTGGCCGCAATATCAACTTTATCTTTATGACAAGGCGGGCACGGCGTGCGTCGGGAATTCCGGGATTCACAGCAATTACGGCGGCGGGACAAACGAAATTGTCGGCGTGGAGTTCGATTCCTTTCCGCGACGACAGGGCAAAATTATTTTGCGCGTCCAGGAATATGTCCAAAATGAGGGACAGGTCTTGAACGAAAAACATTTCGTCATTTCCAATCCGGCGCACGGGCCGTTCCCCACGTGGACGGCGGAATCGCTGCCCGTCACGAAGACGGATGATGATTTTTCGGTGACGCTGACGAAATTGCAGTTTGGCGTGGACGGCAGTTTCAACCGCGACCAGGACAACCCGGACGACGCGATCAACAAGGGCGTGGAGGCGGTGTTTCACGCGCAACAAAGCGGCACGAACGCCGTCAACTGGCAGCCGGCGGGGATTGAAACGTCCGACGCCACCGGAAATCATGAGGGTGCCGGCTGCAACTGCCGTTGGGACGGGGACAATTTGGTGGCCGATTATCAGTGGGGCTTGTGGGCGAACGAGCCGGCGTGGAAATTGCGCGTGGAGTTCGTGAAGCAATCGGGTTTTGGTGACGACGAGTTGTTGACGGTGACCAATATTCCATTTCAACCGGGAAACCGGAATGATTTTTGGAACTGGTCAAACAGCCGGACCAACACACCTTTTGCTGAATCCACCGTCAACGGCATTCGCGTGAAAATTTATCGCGTCCAACAATTCGCGGATCAGATGCAGCCTTCGGCGGTCTTGCTGGTGCGCGGCGATTCGATGCCCGAAGGGACGCACCTCACCGTCCTCAAGATAGCCGACGACCAGGGCCGTGACATTGATCATTGGGGATGGAGCACGGATGCCTACGGCTTGCGCGATGTGGATGGCGTCACAAACATCACCGTCACCGTTGCCGTGCATAAGGGCCATTTCTTTGAATTCACCGCAAAACCTGAAAAATAACTACGCATGAAAAAGACGATAAAAATCCTGCTGTGGAGTGTTGTTGCAATTTTAATCATCGGCCTCGCCGCCGGCGCGTTCTGGTGGATGCGCAAGCCGCAGATCATCACGTTCGACACGGGCGACACGCTGACGCTGGTGGGCGTGGATTACGGCAAACACCACGTTCCGCCCGGCGTCAAAGCGCCGGCCGCGACCACGACGAACGTCACGCCGCGCGTGGCCCGCGTGCGCGGCGGCCCCTTCAACACGCCCAGCAACGCGCTGGTGGTCTGGGTGCGGCAGGAGCACGATCCGCAGCAGTATGCCTATTTCCAGTATTACTTGTATGACTCGGCAGGCGATGCGTGCGTGGGAGGCATCGGCGGCTACGGCGGCAACAACCGGACGGCCAGCGAGGTCGTCGGCGTCCAGTTCCCCGCCTTTCCGAGGCGGCAGGGAAAATTCATCGTGCGCGTCCAGGAACAAAGCAACGGCGGCCAGCAAATGTCGGATCAAAAATTCATTGTCCGCGATCCGGCGCGCGCCTCGGTCCCGGGCTGGAAGCCGGACGCGCTGCCCAACACGCAGACGGACGATGATTTTTCAGTGACGCTGACGAAACTGGCCGCCGGCGCGGCCATGCCCTACCAGCGCGACGGCGACGATGCCGACGACGCGGCGAACAAAGGCGTGCAACTGACATTTCATGCCGAGCGCAACGGCCAGTCCGTGACAAACTGGGAGCCGGTCTCGGTGGAAACTTCCGATGCCACGGGCAACCGCGTCGCCGGCAATGTCGGCAAAAATGACTGGCAGGACAACAACGACACGGCGGTTTATCAATACGGCTTGTGGCCGGACGAGCCGGCGTGGAAAGTGCGGCTGGAATTTTCCCAGCAGTCGGATTTTGCCGACAACGAATTGTGGGCGGCGCAGGACATTCCGCTGGAACCGGGGCGCCAGACGGATTTTTACAATATCAACAACCGGCGTGCCAACACCAATTCGGTTTTTGCGGAGACGGACTTGAACGGCTATCACCTGAAAATTTTCACGCCCAAACAATTTTCCGATGTGCCGCAGAATTCGTATCTCCAGGGCGGCTTGACAATCCAGGTCACTCCGGCATTGACCAGCGGGATGCGCATGACGCTCGTCAGGCTGACGGATGACCAAACCAACGACATCGCCAACATGAATTACGGCACGTTCTCGGCGGGAACCGGCACCACCTACCGCTACGGCTTGAGAGATCTCGCCGGAGCGACCAACCTGAACCTCACCATCGCGCTGCACAAAAGCCGGTTCGTGGAATTCACCGTAAAGCCGGAAAAAGCGCCGCCAGCCGCAGCACCGCCCCAGCAATAAAAATTCACGGCCATGAAAAAAATCATTCTCTGGAGCGTCATCTCGGTTCTGGTGGTCGGAATCGCCGTCATCGCCATCTGGTGGCTGCGCCGTCCGCAAATCATCACGTTGAGCGACGGCTCGAAACTGACGCTGCTGGGCGTGGACTTCGGCAGGCATCACAAATTCCCAAAAGTGAAAACAACCGGGCGTCTCATGGGCGGCGGCGGCCCGGCTTCATTTGATACGACAAATAATACTCTTGTCGTCTGGATTTTGAGCGAGCACAAACCCAACCAGTATGCGAATTATCAGGTGATGGCGTATGACAAGGCGGCCACGGCGTGCGTTGCGAACTGGTCGAGAAATTCCCGGCAGATCAAAAACGGCATGGAAATCATGGGCGTCCAGCTCGATGCATTTCCGCGCCGCGACAGCAAAATTTATCTGCGCATCATGAGCTGGGGACAGCGCGGGCAGCAGGTTGCCAAAAGCCAGTTCGTCATCTCCAATCCGGCGCGCGGCCCGTTTGAAAAATGGAATCCAGAGCCTCTGCCGGACACGCAGTCCGACGGCGATCTGGATGTGACGCTCACCAAGCTGGTCGCCGGTTCGCCATCGCCTTACAATCGCGGAAACGGAGCACAGCGAAACGATCCCGTAAACAAATGCGTCCAGCTTGATTTCGACGCCCAGCAAAAAGGCCAGTCGGCGACAAACTGGCGTCCGGTGCAGGTTGAGACCAGCGACGCCACCGGCAATTACATCAAGGGCTGGATCAACGATTACCGCCAGAACGGCGAGAAGGACGGATATTTTTATCAGCCCGGACTCTGGCCGGACGAACCGGCGTGGAAGGTGCGCCTGGAATTTTCGCGCACCTCCGGCTTCGACGACGACGAACTCTGGAGCGTCACAAACCTTCCCGTGCGCGCGGGAATCCAGCAGGACATGCAGAATTCATGGTCCTGGGGAAACCAGATGAATTCAGGCCGCGCGCCAGCCGCCTTTGCCGAGACCACCATCAACGGCGTTCATGTAAAATTGTTTCCGGCGATCCAATATGCCAGCCAGAATCAATTTCAAGGCGGCAACAGCAAGGTCGTCGGCATCATCATCAAAACAGACCCCGACGCCGAATCCGCAGGAATGCGCATGACGCCGTTGAACATGACCGACGATCAGGGCCGCGCGCTGAACAATCAAGGTTCAAGCTGGGGCGGCGGCAATTATCAATATGAATTTGGCGAGCCGCGCAACGTCCAGTCGGTGAACGTCACCATCGCGCTGCACAGGAGCCGGTTCGTCGAATTCACCGTCAAGCCGCAAAAAGCCGCCGCCAACGGCCCTTGATGCAAACGCTTGTCGAAGATTTTCTGCAATACCTGCGCCACGAGCGCGGGCAGTCGGACAACACAGCGAAGACTTACGCCGCGCTGCTCGGCAAATTCACGGCGTGGGCGGAAAAGCAAAATCTCACCGATTGGAAATCCGTCGAACTGAAACACCTGTTGGAATTTTTGCAAAACGAACGCGCGCGAAACACGTCCATTGGCCGCCCTGCGAAAAAAGAATCGGCTAAAAAAATTTCTCTGCGCCGGTTGAGCGGCGAAAGCGTTTATCTGGAAATCGCGGCGCTGCGGGCTTTTTACAAGTTTGCCGAAAACGAAAAATTTCTGCCGGCGAATCCGGCGGAAAACCTTTCATTGCCGCGCAGGTGGAAGCGGTTGCCGAAAGCGCTGTCGAACGACGAAATTAAAAAACTGCTCGAACCCGAGAATCCCGAAACGCCGGAAAACTTGTGCGACCAGGCGATTTTGGAACTGGCCTACGCATCCGGTTTGCGCTTGTCCGAATTGAAAAATCTACGGCTGGAGCAACTTCACCTTGATGCCGGTTTCATCAACATCATCGGCAAGGGAAACAAGGAGCGCGTCGTGCCGGTGGGACGAACGGCGGTGACTGCGATGAATCGTTACATTGAAGTTGGTCGGCCAAAACTGGTCACGCCGAAATCACCGGCAAATGTTTTTCTCACGAGGCGCGGAACTCCGTTCGCGGCGGTGACGCTTTGGCTGCACATCAAGAACCGCGTTCGCCGTGCGGGCGTGGAGCGCAACATGACGCCGCACATGCTGCGGCACAGCTTCGCGACGCATCTGCTGGAGCATGGCGCGGATTTGCGCGTGATCCAGGAACTGCTCGGCCACGCGAACATCAGCACGACGGAGATTTACACGCACGTCACCGGCAACCGGCTGCGGGAGATCCACCGGAAATTTCATCCGAGGGCGTAGCGGCGACGAGGCGTGGCCGCCACCTTCACTCAAAATCGTAAACGACGACTTTTTTCACGAACGGCTTCACGCAGTGCGCGACAAATTCCAAATGCTGCGGATGCACCTGGTAATCGTCCTGCGCCTGCTTGCTGGTGAAAACGGTGTTGAGCGCGACTTGATAGCTTTGATCCACGATGGGCCGTGCGCTGCCAAGCATCTTGCCGATGTGAAAATGCGCGAGGCCGGGGATGTTTTTCAGAAATTTGTTCCCGCCCGCGACAATTTCATCGGCGGCGTCGGGCTTGGCCGGGTCGGTCCAGAAAATCACGATGTGTGAAAACATGGATTGATTGAACCACCAAGGCACAAAGCCACAAAGAAAAAATAATTCTTTTTTTCAAAACTTGGTGTCTTTGCTCCTTTGTGGTTAAAATTTTGCGGATGAGCAAAACTGCACTGCTATTCGCCGGCCAAGGCGCGCAAGTCGTCGGCATGGGCAAAGACCTCGCCGAAAAGTTTCCGTCCGCGCAGGCATGGTTCGACCGCGCCAACGCCGCGCTCGGCTACGATCTCACCGGCATTTGTTTCAACGGCCCGGAAGCCGAACTGACGAAAACCGAAAGCGCGCAGCCGGGGATTTTTCTCGCGAGCTGGGTCGCATTTCAATTGCTCAAGGAGCACGCGCCGAATCTGAAATTTGATGCCTCCGCCGGATTGTCACTCGGCGAATTCACGGCACTCACGGCTGCTGGCGCGATGACTTTTGAAGACGGGCTGCGCGTTGTGCGGCAGCGCGGAAAATTCATGCAGGAAGCGTGTGATGCGACGCGCGGCGGCATGGCCGCAGTTATCGGGCTGGATGAAATCCCGACCCGCGAAGTTTGCGCGGCGGCGGGCGTGGTGCTGGCGAACCTGAATTGTCCCGGACAGCTCGTGATTTCCGGCGAGGAGGAAAAAATTGTCAATGCCTGTGACCTCGCGAAAGTGCGGGGCGCAAGAAAGGCGATTCCGCTGCCGGTGGCCGGTGCGTATCACTCGCCGCTCATGGCGGGCGCGCAGCCGAAGTTGCAAGCCGAACTGGCGAAAATAAAAATATCTGTGCCAAACGTTCCGGTGATTTCAAACGTCACGGCGCAGCCGCATAATTCAGAGATTTCCGCGCGACTGGTTGAACAAGTCACGTCGTCAGTTTTGTGGGAAAGTTCGATGCGCTATTTGCTGGCGCAAGGTTTCACGCGGTTCATCGAACTCGGGCCGGGCACGGCGTTGAGCGGATTTATGAAACGCATTGATAAATCGGCGCAAATGCTGAACGTCGCGGACGCGGCGAGCTTGGAAACGACTGTTCAATCGTTGAATCGTTGAATGGTTGCATCGTGAATCGATTTGCGTTCCAATATTGCTACCAATGCAACGATTCAACGATGTAACGAATTACTTTTTCACAAAATCATGAGCCAACTTGCCAATCAAATTGCTGTTGTCACCGGAGCGGGCCGCGGAATCGGCCGCGCCATCGCGTTGAAATTTGCCGCCGAGGGTGCAGACGTGGTCTGTGTTTCGCGCACCCAGGAAAATTCAGAAAAAGTCGCCAATGAAATCGGCGCGCTCGGGCGCAAGTCCTGGGCGTTCGCCGTGGACGTTTCGGATTCCGCCGCCGTCAGCGCCGCCGCCGAAAAAATTCTCGCCGATTGCGGCAAGGTGGACATTCTCGTGAACAATGCCGGAGTGACGCGCGACGGTTTGCTGATGCGCATGAGCGACGAGGACTGGGACACGGTGCTGAACACGAACCTGAAGGGCGCATTTTTTTTCACAAAGGCGTTTTCGCGCGCGTTTGCGAAGCAGCGCAGCGGGCGCATCATCAACATTTCTTCAGTCATCGGGCTTATCGGAAATCCTGGCCAGACGAATTATGCCGCGAGCAAGGCGGGGCTGATCGGGTTCACGCAATCGGTCGCGCGGGAATTTGCGTCGCGCGGCATCACGGCCAATTGCATCGCGCCGGGCTTCATCGAGACGGACATGACGGCGGAATTGAACGAGGAATTGAAGGCGAACGTGCTGCGGCAGATTCCGATGGGCAAATTCGGCGCGGCGGAGGACGTTGCGAACGCGGCGTTGTTTCTCGCCAGCCCGGCGGCAAGCTATGTGACGGGACAAGTTTTGACGGTTGACGGCGGGATGGTGATGTGATTTGGCTTTTATTTTCGTCCTCATCGTCATCGTCATAAATCATTTTTTAGGACGAGGATGAGCATGAGAATGAAGATGTTAAAAAATTTCAGAATTCAAAGCTTGAACATCTTTCCGATTCATGGCATAGAACAGGGCAAATTATGGCTGACAAACCAACTGACCAACGGGTAAAAGACATCATCGTCGAACAACTCGGCGTGAAACCGGAGCAGGTGACTCCGGAGGCGAAGTTCATCGAGGACCTCGGCGCGGACTCGCTCGACACCGTCGAGCTGATCATGGCGCTTGAGGAGGAATTTGGCGTCGAGGTGCCGGACGAGCAGGCTGAAAAGCTGCTGACCGTCGGCGACGTGACCAAATACATCGAAGAGAACCAAAAATAGTTGCGGCTTTCCGCGCTTCGGGCAGTTTGGCTGGACTAGCTCAAACTGCCCTTTTTATTTATGGGAAATAATTCAGACCGCCGCGTGGTTGTCACCGGCCTCGGTGTCGTCACGCCGCTCGGACATCAACTGGACGTTTTCTGGAGCAACCTGGTCGCCGGGCAGTGCGGCATTGACAAGATCACCGCGTTTGACACGACGGCATTCGACACGAAAATCGCCGGCGAAGTCAGGAATTTTGATCCCGCGCCCGCATTTCCATCGCCCAAGGAAGTCCGCCGCACTGACCGCTACTCGCAATTCGGCGTCTATGCTGGCTGGGCGGCGTTGAAAGATTCCGGCCTCGACCTCGAAAAAGAAAACCGCGACGAAATTGGCGTCATCATCGGCTCCGGCATCGGCGGACTCCAGACGACTACCGAGCAGCATAAAATTTTGCTCGAACGCGGCCCCGGCCGGCTTTCACCGTTCATGATTCCGATGCTCATCAGCAACATGGCTTCGGGATTGTTCTCGATGTTCTTCAATTTGCGCGGCCCGAATTTCGCCACCTGCTCCGCCTGCGCCACCGCGAACCACGCCATCGGCGAATCCTGGCGCGCGATCAAAATGGGCGACGCGCCCGTGATGTTCGCCGGCGGTGCGGAAGCCACCATTGTGCCCGTCGGCATCGGCGGATTTTGCGCCATGCGCGCCATGAGCACTCGCAACGACGATCCCAAGCGCGCCTCGCGCCCGTTCGACAAGGACCGCGACGGCTTCGTCATGGGCGAAGGCGCGGGCGTTATCGTGCTGGAGGAACTGGAACACGCGAAAAAGCGCGGCGCGAAAATTTATTGCGAAATCGCCGGCTACGGCAACACCGCCG
>CAYPTV010000041.1:0-12567 GCA_964413505.1 uncultured Bifidobacteriaceae bacterium
CTGCGGATGCCGTCGTCGGTGTTTCCGCAGACGAATTTTCCGCGCGTCGTCATCATCGCGAACAACGGCATCACGCCCGCCGACGAAATGATGGCGACGGTCACGCGCCCGATCGAGGAGGCTTTGAAAGACATTCCCGGCGCGGTCACGGTGCGCTCGTCCACCAAGCGCGGCTCGGCGCAGATCAATGTTTTTTTTAACTGGAACGTGGACATGTCGCAGTCGGAACTTTATGTGCTGGGAAGAATTTCACAGATTCGCAGCGAGCTTCCGTCAACTGTGGAAACAGAAATCGAGCGCGTGACGTTCTCGGCGTTTCCAATCATCGGCATCAGCCTGACGAGTTCCAACCGCGACATCACGTCGCTTTGGGAAACGGCGAACTATGAATTGAAGCCGCGCTTTCTCCAGATTCCCGGCGTGGCGCGCGTGGAAATCACCGGCGGTCGCGCGCCGGAATTTCACGTCGTTGTTGACCCGTTGAAATTGCAGGCCAGCGGGCTTGGTCTGTCGGACGTGAGCGATGCGCTGACGAAAAATAATCTTTTTGCGCCCGCCGGAATGATGGAAGAAAATTATCATTTGTATCTGACGACGGTGGACGGGCGCGTTCATTCGGCGGAGGACATTGAAAATTTGGTGATCGCGATTCACGGCAGTCATCCGATGCAAATCAGGGATGTGGCGCGTGTCGAACGCGGAGCGGAACCGGCATTTCTGTCGGTCACGGCGCAGGGGCGCGACGCCGTGCTACTGAACATCCAAAGCCAGGCGGACGGCAGCACACTCGACATCGCCAACGCGCTGCAAATTCAATTGCAGCAGCTTCAAAAGGAATTGCCACCGGACATGCACCTTGGATTTTTCTACGACCAGTCGCTTTTCGTTCGTGATTCGGTCGGAAGCGTGTGGGACGCGATTCTGTTCGGGCTGATTTTGTCGGTGCTGATTCTTTATTTCTTCCTGAAAAATTGGGGCAGCGTGTGGACGGCCATTGTCACAATTCCGATCACCGTTTTGATCACGCTCATTGCGATGAAGCTGGTCGGCATGAGTTTCAATATGATGACGCTCGGCGGCATCGCGGCGTCCATCGGACTCTTGATTGACAACGCGATCATCGTCGTCGAGGCGATGTGTGTGAAAATCGCCGCCGGTCGCCCACGGCTGTCGGGAATCCAAGAGGCCGTCGGCGAAATTCTGACGCCGCTCATCGGCTCGACGCTGACGCCCGTTGTAGTTTTTATTCCGCTGGCATTTTTGTCCGGCATAACGGGCGTGTTTTTCCGCGCACTCGCGTTGACGATGGTTGTCTCGCTGCTCACGTCGCTGGTTTTGGCGCTCACGCTGACGCCGTCGCTGGCCGCGTGGTTCATTCGCGACCGTCAAAAACTGGAGCACGGCCACGCACCGAAAAATCTGGAAGGCGGCTGGCTGCTGACACGCGTCATCCGCATTAACGAACGCGCCTTGCGCGCTGCGCTGCGCTTCCGCTGGCTCACGTTATTGGCCTGCGGTGGGGTGCTCGTCGCATCATTTTTTATTTACCGGCAGTTGGACTCCGATTTCCTGCCGGATTTTGACGAAGGCGGTTTTGTCATTGATTTCCACGCGCCGCCGGGCACGAGTTTGACGGAAACTTCGCGGCAACTTGATGCGGCGGAAAAGATTTTGTCCGCAAACCCGGACGTGGAAGGTTACTCGCGGCGGCTTGGCGCGGAAATGGGGATGTTCATCACCGAGGCGAATCGCGGCGACTTCGCGGTGAAATTGAGGCGCGACCGCAAGCACTCGACCGACGAGGTCATCGCGGAATTGCGCCACACTTACAACGAGCAATTCCCTGCGTTCCGCTGGGATTTTCCCGGCATCCTCACCGATGTCATCGGCGATTTGCAACTCACGCCCGATCCGGTCGAAATCAAAATTTTTTCGCCGGATTTGAACTGGTTGAAACAAACCGCGCCGCGTGTGGAGGACGAAATCAAAAAAATTCCCGGCATCGTGGACACGTTCGACGGTCTGACTGAAACCGGCCCGTCCATCAACTTGCGCGTGCGTCCCGCCGACGCGGCGCGGTTTGGCTTGAGCGTCCAAGACATTGCCGAAGCCGTGAACACCGCGCTGCTCGGCCAGACCGCGTCGTATGTTTTGGAAGGTGACCGCATCGTCAATATCCGCGTGCTGGCCGAACCGAAAAGCGTAAATCAACTTTCCGCTATGCGCGAACTGCCGTTGCGCGCGGCCAGCGGCACGGTCGTCCGGCTCGCGCAAGTTGCCGATGTGAACGAAGAGCCGAGCGAAGTTGAATTGGTTCGCGATGATTTGCGACAGGATATAATTGTCAGCGCACGGCTCGAAGGCCGCGACCTCGGCAGCGCGATGAAGGAGATTCAGGACAAATTGAGCCAACTCAAATGGCTGCCGCCCGGCACGGTTGAATACGGCGGCCTTTACCAGCAGCAGCAGGAATCGTTTCACAATCTGCTGATGGTTTTGCTCGCCGCGATTTTGCTCGTGTTCACCGTGCTGCTGGTTGAATTCCGTTCGTTCAACGAGCCCATGGCAATTGTCTTCGGCGCAATCCTCGCGATGTTCGGAACCGTCGCGGCATTGTGGCTCACGGGAATTACGTTGAACATCGTTTCATTTTTGGGCGCGATCATCGGCGTCGGCATCGTCGCCAAAAACGGAATTCTCATGCTCGACTTCGTGCAGCAACTGGAGGCCGACGGCGTGGATCTGGTCGAGGCATTGGTGCGTTCCGGCCATCGTCGTCTGCGTCCGGTGCTGATGACCTCGCTCGCCGCTGCGCTGGGAATGTTGCCGCTCGCATGGGGCATCGGCTCCGGCGCGGAGATGCTGCGGCCGCTGGCCGTAGCCGTCATTGGCGCGCTGTGCATTTCCGTGCTGCTTTCGCTCGTCGCAACGCCGGTGGCGTATTGCATTTTGCGGATGGCCAAAAACAATCTGCCGTCCAAACCAATTTCAACGGAATGATTTCACACGACGGCCGCCCTGGCCGGGACGGTGGTCGAGTAAAGAAGCTGGCCGTGATTATCCGTCATGCGCACAAGCATGCGGTCGGGCAGCAAGGAAACGGTGGTGAAGCCGGAGCGCGATTGGGCGAATTTGGTGTGGACGGTATCCTTGGTGGGCCGGACCTGCGAGCCGGCCCCGGAACAAAACATGTTGAGGTCGCCCGCCACGAGATGCTGGAGGTCGTGGTCATGGCCGTTGAACCAGGCCTGCACCTTGTGTTCGTGGAGCAGCGGCAGGATGTTTTCGATCAGTTCGGCGGTGTCGCCATGCTCGCCGCCGGAATAAATGGGATGATGGCCGATGACAATTTTCCAGCGCGCCTGCGAAGCGGCGAGGGCGTCCTTGAACCAGCCAAGCTGTTTCTTCACGTCCTGTGTCGCGACATGGGCGCTGGTCTTGCCAGAACTCCAGTAGCTTGTGACCATCGGCGTGGTGTCGAGATAGAAAAAGTCGGCGGCGATGTCGGAGTCAATGTGATGGGTCTGAAGAAAATAGCGCGCGGGCATGTTCCAGCGCGGATGACTTTTGGAGTATTCAAGCTGCGCGTCGCAGTTACCGTGATAATCGTGGTTGCCCAGGATGACCTGCCACGGAATTTGCAGTGCCGGGTCGCGATAGACATTTTCAAAGGAGGTCTTCCACTGCGGATCGTCGGCCGAGACGACTCCGTCCTCGTAAAAATTGTCGCCCACGGAAATGATGAACTGCGCACGGGTCGCCTCGGCGGCAACCGCCATCTGCGCCGCAACCTCGGACTGGTCGCTTTCGCCGTTCCGTCCCCAGTCGCCAAAGATGATGAAGTTGAAGCCGCTGCCGGGCAGGGTGCCGGCTTCTTCAGCGGCAAGCAGCCTGCCGGGTAGAAAGCGGGCGGCCACTGCGGCCTGCGTGGCCACAAAAAGAGTGCGGACAAATTCGCGCCGTGTGTGTTTCATAATGTCACGACTGGCGGACATTCAGCCAGAGCGGCGCTCAGAGTCAAGCGGGCGATGGATTGTCACCCAGATTTTACATTGGCCGTTAAGGACGGTTGCCGGCCATTTCGGGCGTGAATGAAATCCTTCCGCAGCCGGGTCTGCACCGGTGAAATCCGTTCCAAATCGTTTGCCCTTGAATACACCGGGCGGAACCGCTTGAAAAATCCGAAACTTCTGACATAATGTCATCCGTCATCACGTCGTTTTAATTGCATGATGTTTCATTCATTTCGCTTCGCACCGGCTGAAGTATCGCCGGACATCACCCCATGAAAAAATCCAAACAGGGCGAATCCGCGCGGCCCGGCAATGTTTTTCAATTCACGCTGGCCGGCCTGGTTGTGTTCAGCCTCGCCCTGCTGGCCGGATCCTCCGCCATTGCCTACAAGCTTGCCTCCGCAAACCAGCCGAAACTTGCCGACTCTTTTGCGGTGGATCCCAAGGACAAGACGCGCTCGATTCACGTCGGCCCGTGGGGCGAACTGGTCACCCGTGACATCGAACTTGAACGCCCGGCTGAATTTCTGACCGGAGAGGTGAGCAAGCCGGTGCCGGAAACCTGGCTATTCGCCAACATGAAGCCGGACGACGTCAAGGCGCTGCTGTCCAGAAACGGCTTGACGGCCGCTCAGGTCGCCGCCGTGCTGGCCCCGGAAGCCGTCCGTGCGGATAATTCAGGCACGACGCTCCTGCCCACCATGGATTTTTTGTTTTCGCTCGATGCTGCAACGCGTTCGAAACTGTGCCTTGCGCTGGCCGGAACGGGCGTCAATTTGTATCTGGATTATCCATTTATTTTTCCGGGAAAAACCATTGATTCCATCTATGCGGATTCACGGCTGCAACCGGACGACGTAGCGTTGCTGAAGCGGCTTGTTTATGCGAACGGCAATGCCTGGCAGTTGTCCGATTATCCGGCCCTGATGTGCCAGATTCCCACCGTTGACCGCCGCGTGGCCATGGCAAAGGTGCTCTCGCGGCAGTCCGCCGTCTTCGCCGGCCTGGTCATCAAGCCGGATACGGACATTGACAAGATAGCCGCCTACTGGGGCAACGTTCCGAACGTGCGCTTCACCGATGTCCGCCCCTTGATGGAGGCGCTCAAGCAGCTGCCCGAAGGCGGCAACCTCAGCCTGTTTTACCTCCTGCCAAAATTCGCCCGCGACCGGCTTTACACCTTTCCGCTGCCGAACCAGCCGGGCGACCCCGTGATGGACTGCCACTGGTCCACGTTTAATTTCTCAAGCGAGACGCCCGACAACCGTTTCAACAATCCGGATTTCGCGGTGGATTACATCCGCAAAAATTATTATCAAATCTCCGCGCCCTCCCTTTGCGGCGACATCCTGCTTCTGATGAACAACCGGAACGAGGTCAAGCACTCCGCCGTTTTTCTCGCCGACGACCTGGTCTTCACCAAAAACGGCAACAACTACCGTCAGCCCTGGATGATCATGCACATTCCAGACCTGCTGGCCACCTATCCTGCAACGCCCCCGATGCAGGTGGTTTATATGCGCCTCAAAACAGATTGAACATGGCCGCATCCATGGATGCTTTTTGGCCGGACAGGACAATAAAAAACAGCGAATATCCACAGGAGACGCGTGCCTTTGGCAAAAACCCCTGAATTTAAGGGGATCGGGACAAAATCGGGATTGGCATGGCAATTGCAACAGTTGGTTCATGGGTCTTAATTGAAGTAGTCTGCCAGCAACCTGCACGCGGCTTCTTTCTTCCAGTCCCGGCCGGTGGATCAACCTCCTAGCCGGGGCCTGTTTTTTTCCGGGTGTTTTTTGGGATGGCGAATGCGGAAGCCTCTTCATTTGGAGAAGATTTGAGCGGCTTCTTCATGTTTTTTTTGCAGCGGGCCAATTTGACGAAACAAACAAAATTTGCTATAATAAAGGCGTTATCGCGGAGGATTTGGAACAGAAAAATTAAACTAGGATCAATTTTCACTTCATGAAGAAACTCATCATTCTGGCTTTTACCGGCGGCTGTTTGTGGCCGTGGAGCAGTCCGGGAATTGACTTGAAGGAATCGAAATTCACGCAGGTCGTCAACAGCGTGCAGGTCATTTCGGCGGCGGACAAGTCGCGGCGCGTAGCTGCGGTCAACGATTTTTTAAAAATGCCGGACGTGCTGCGCACCGGCCCGGACTCGCGCGCGGAACTTGTGGCGGCGGACAAGACCATTACGCGCGTCGGGGCGAACACGATTTTTTCCTTCGACGCGGAAAATCGCACGATTGATCTGCAACAGGGCAGCCTCCTGTTCCATTCACCCCACGGCATGGGCGGCGGCACAATCCGCACCGCCACCGCCACGGCTGCCGTGGTCGGCACAACCATCATCGTCACCTGCACGCCCGACGGCGGTTTCAAATTGCTGGATCTGGAGGGGCAGGCCGAAATCCGTTTCCTGAACGGGCTGAAGCAATACCTCGAACCCGGCCAGATGACATTCATCCTCCCCGGCGGAAAGCAGCCCTCGCCAATCATCATTTTCCGGCTGGACACGCAGTCGAAGGGCAGCCTGCTGGTGAACGGGTTCGACAATCCGCTGCCGTCCCTGCCGCTCATCAACGATGAAATCGTCAAACAGTTGCAATTGATCGAGAACGGACGTGCCGTGGACACCGGATTGATTGCGGGCGACTCCGCCACGCGCAACTCCGTGCAGGTGTTTCAGGCGGACCCCGGCACCCTCCAGACGGTTCTTGATATCATCAATAATAACAATGCCGGCAATTCCCCGGGAAACAGCACGCCGCCGCCGAACGCCGTGGTCATCAACGCTCCCACGCTGGACACCAGCTATATCACCTTCCTGACCCACACCCAGACCGACGACGAAATATCCTTTGCGGCATCCGCATCCGATCCGAACATCATCATCAACACCCCGACAATTGATTTAAGCCCGTTCACGACGCAGACTTATTTCGATTTTGTCGCGCCGGGGACAATGACAGTCAACGGTTCGGTCACGTTCACCGGATTTGCCCAGCCCCTGCTTTCCACGCTCCTTCTTGAGGCGGGCTCATTGTCCATCGCTTCCGGCTCGACGCTGGAAGCCGACGTGCAGGATTTTATTTTGATGTCAAGCGGCGGTCTGGCGCTGAACCAGGCCAGTCTTGCAAACACCGCCGGCAACATTGACGTTGCCTCCCTCGGCACGCTGGATGTTCAAAACAGTTCGCTTCATGCCGCCGGGTCCGTCTCCATCACAGGCGGTTCCAGCGTCGCCATTACCGCCTTGGCCGCGCCCGGCGGAAATGTGACGGTCAACAACTCCAGCATCACCGCCGACAGCGGCAGCGCCAGCATCGTTTCCACCGGCGGCGCGTTGTCGGTCACCGGCGGTTCGTTGAACGCCGCCAATTCCGCCGGCGCCTCCGTGACTCTTTCCGGCCAGACTGGCGCCACCGTGGCCGGCACGGCCATCACGACCGATCCCGTGAACGGCTCCGTCAACATCAGCTCCGCCGCCGGCTCGATCACGGTCAACAACGGCACTTCCATCCAGGCGGGCTACCTGACGTTGAATTCCGGCGACGGCATTTTGCTGGACGGCACGGGCGCGACGTTCACCGGCAGCGGCCCTGCCAGCTCGGTCAACATGACCGCGACCACCGCCATTTCGGTCAACAATGCGGACTTCAGTTCGTTTGCCACCGTCAACATGGCCTCGCACACCATCAATCTGCAAAACGTGGCCTTCAACGGCACGGGTGCCGTGAACCTCGCCAGTTTTCTGGGCGCGGCGAATTTCGGATCGTCCGTGGCCGGCGATGTCAATTTCATTGGCGGCGTCACCTATGGCGGAAACACCGTCATTGGGAATCTTGTGAACCCGGTTGCCGGGCAGGTCAACCTTTCCAGCACCGGCATCCGCATCACCACCTCGGGATTTTGAACAAGCCTTCGCCTGCCGGCTGACATGGATTCCTCTCCGCCTCCGGCCCTTGGAGCCGCCAAAACACTTTTGTTTTGGAGTAAAACACCTTTGGTTTTGAACAAAACACGATTGCTTTGAACCAAAACACGATTGCTTTGAACCAAAACACTGTTGCTTTGGAGCAAAACAAAGTTGTTTTGGAGTAAAACACGATTGTTTTGAACCAGAACACGATTGCTTTGAAGTAAAACACTTTTGTTTTGGAGCAAAACAAAGTTGTTTTGTAGTAAAACACTGTTGCTTTGAACCAAAACACGATTGCTTCGAACTAACCACGGTTGCTTTTAAGCAAAACAAAGTTGCTTTGGAACAAAACACTGTTGTTTTGAAGCAAAACACTTCTGTTTTGGAACGGAACAAAGTTGTTTTGGAGTAAAACAAAGTTGTTTTCTGTATAAAAACCGCCATTTCAGCCCGAAATTTTTAGAAAATGTCAAAATATCGTTAAAACCCGCATTCATTCCCGCCAAGTTGTAGCGGCGTGTCACAGACAGTTGCATACTTACGCTATTGATGCCTTTGCCCGTGCTTCGATTTCTGAAATCTGTAGTTTCGTAAACCCGTCCTGAAGTGTGTGACTGGAAATCTGTCAGGCCGGAAGGCTCTTGTCCAATAATTCTTCGCCCGGGAGCGGGCGGACTTACGCCTTTTCATTCAGAACACCGGAATGCTGATTGGAACTGGAACGGGCACCCCCATTTGCACCGCCACTGGAGTGTAAATATCAACTTCCTGTTCGGGCAGGTGAATGGAGATAAGCAGTGAGTATCGCGTCCGCTTATTCCAACGACTGAGATGATGTCGCTCGCGCCACCAGCCCACAGCCGGATGAATGGCTACCAGATTGGATGCCGCCAATTCTGCGGCTGTGCCCTGCCAAACATCGGAATGAATCGAGCCAACATTTCGCGCTTCTCCGATTACCCAATGATCGCCTGCACCCTCCGTGCCCGGATGTCCTTCATCTTCTCTTGCAAGTTGATTCACTCTCTTAACGAATTCCAGTTCCGATTCACCAGGACCATTGATCTCGAATCTTAATGCGTGCGAAGCGTAGCGATAGCGATCCTGCCAGCCCACTTCTCCCGGACTTGGTTCGATAAAATATGAAAGTGTCACCCGCATTCCGACGCGAACGTCACCGAGATTTTGAAGCACTTCTTTTGGCCAAGGAAGCCGGTAGAGGTGCATGTCCCGTGAAATATAACGAGAATCCTTCTCGTGCTTGTCGAATGGTTGAATTTCTGCCTGCGAAATCAGAGTCAACGAGTTCGCAGCACAATATAGAGCGCGACCAAGATCGGGAACTCCGTAACCGCAGATGCGTAATAGCCGAGCATAAGAAGCTTTCGATTCGTCCTTTAGAAAATCGCGCTTTTGAGTGGCGGTCCATTCAGCGGTATGAACGATCAACGCGCGAATCGTCTCGGGCCACGCATGTGGGTATTGCGCCAAAATCTTTCCACCCATCCATGCCGCCTGAGCCGCTGCCGCGCTCGTCGCACAGAAAGGAGCGAACTGCGCCACTTGCGGGTCCCGATACGTTGAGAGCAGTTTCAAATCGTCGGCGTCGATAATTCCGTTGTTAGGTCCGGCAGCAACATTTCCGCCTTCAAATAGGACCTCAGGTTTAATCGGCCACTTTCGTGCAGGCCAATTGAGGGACGTTGTGCTATACGGAGACAGGCTTCCCGCATCCGCTTTCGCAGCAAAACCCGCGAATTGTGGATCGCGAATCACGGTCTTCGTCGTAAATGCCCCAACCGTCAAAGCATTCCAAGCCTGCGCCGGATCGTGAACCTCGTTGGTCAGATTCGATTCAGGATAATTGCGCCATTCGTCCGGGTCAGATATGTTCCCAGCGCTCACAATAATAAGACGGCGAATGTCGTCTTCGTAGCCCGACGCAAGCTCATCAATTTTTCCAGACCAAGATGAAGGCCGTCCTTGTTCACGCGAACCAATTGCCGTAATTGCCATGCAAGAGATCCGTTTACGGTTCGGTGCTTGAATCTCGGCCCGGCTAATTCCCTGTGCTGTGTAATAGCCCCACAGCCGTTTCGGATTTTGCTCTGGAGGCGGAGGAAGGATTTTGGCGGATTCCAATCCGTGTGTAACCAACAACGGTCTCCCGTCCTGAAGTGCGGCGAGGATGTCACCATATCCCGCAGTGCCTGCCATCAAAGTGCCGTGACCCTCATCGTCGTGTGTGCCCCATTCCGGTTCGATTGTGTGCTTGTCCTGGTCGGCAAGAACTGGCTGGAGAAGCCTGTGTCCATTATTAACGCCATGGTCGAGGATCAAAACGAAAACGCCGTCGCGATTGACGATTTGCGTCCGCTTCAGCAAATCTTCCACCCATTGCGCTTGATCAATATTTTCTTGTTCCAGAAAGAAACTCGCCACTTCCTTCGCAGCCCGGAATTCGGCGATGCTGTCGGAGAATTCGAGCAGATGTATGAGACTCACCTGCGTGGCGCGTATCAAACGAACCGTGCGCTCTGGAAACGCAATTCGTCCCGCTCCCAACTCAATGTTCGCCGCATGACAAAGTTCTTCAAATTTTTCAATCACGCCCAAGTCTTCACTGCTCAACCAAACTTCAACCCAATCGGGCGCGTCGCCGGGCAGTAATTTCTTGTCGTCTTGCCAGAATGACTCCAACACAGACATTCTCACGTCACCGATGCTCTCTACGAGTTTCGCATTTTTGGGTTTGCCGTTTGGGCTTCGTGAATCAACCTCGTTGGCGTAAGAGGTGACCTTTTTCAGGAAGAAGTGACTTTGCGTTTTTGGAACAAAAACTGTCGCCCGTGTGAATTCTTCCTTGCCAACTTTCTCTCTGTGAACATTGAGCAGCCGTATGCCGCTGCGTCGTGCTTCCAGACTCTTCAAAATGAGATCAAAGCCCGGCTCGCTGTAAAAATCCAGATAAACGCCATCGCGGTCCGCGTGGACAGCAGCCTGCCGGCCTTCGGCGGCGGCCCAAGCTTCATTTAATTTCTTTTCGAGCCAAGCTGCGTGATCAGCACGATCACGCTGCGGAATTTTCAGTTTCGAACCGCCCTGCTGCGGGCTCGTAAAGCGGCGAGTGTCATTTGGCCCGACAAGAAAGATATGGGGATAAGACTGCGCTGGCATGGCCTTATCTCTCGTGAGTTTGGCGGCGCTCTTTCAATGTTTTCACAATGTCAGCCCCATTGACCTTCGATTCGTCGTGCAGAATGGCGTCCTTAATTGAATCGCGGCACGCATGATCAATCTCAGCGTGGCTGAGGGTTTTGCTTTCCCGCAACACCGCGCGCCACGGAAACTGTTCCCCCATGAAATTTGCCAGCATGTTCGTAATAAGGCGCTGACGGTCAGCCTCCGGCGGAAGGTGGTAATACAGCACGTCGTCAAATCGGCGAAACAACGCGCGATCCAGTAATCGCGGATTATTTGTAGCGCCGATGATCAGGCTGTCCGACGCATCCTGTTCGATGAATTGCAGCAATGCGTTTAGCACGCGGCGCATCTCTCCCACGTCCGTATCAAGTGATCGCTCTCCACCGATAGCGTCAAACTCGTCAAACAAGTAAACGCCAGGTTCGTCGCGAATGAGGTCGAAAATCTTCCGCAACTTTGCGCTCGTCTCGCCCATGAATTTCGTCACGAGCTTGTCCACTTGAATCGTATGAAGCGAAAGGCGTAGTTCGCATGCGAGAACGCGAGCCGTCATCGTCTTTCCCGTGCCCGGAGGACCAACCAACAGAATTTTGCGACGATTGGATAGGCCGTGGCTTTTCAATTTCTCCTGTTGGCGATGTTCGTGAACGATTCTGCCGATTCGCTCCTTGAATCGTTCGGGTAAAACCAATGCGCTCAGTGGGGTGTCAGTTTTCTCCGAGAAAACCATTCCCTGTAACTCTTGGGGAAATTTGAGCAGAACATTCGACCCGCGAGTGTGCTTCGCTTTGTCCACAATGTCGCGAATGTCGTGCGCCAACGCACCGTGGCCTTGCTGCGCCTCATGCGCTGCCACCTGTAATGCGATTGTGTAAAAGCGCTCGTCGTCATCGCTCAGATACGAGCGAACGAGCGATTTGATTTGTTCAGCTGTTGCCATCCGTCAGGTTCCTTGGTTCAGAGTATCAAACCATTCTTCCGGCTTAAACAGTAATTATTTTGTAGGACGTAACTCTCTTTCGCCCCTTGCAGGGCTTCGGTTCGAATCCGTGTTTCATCTGTGTGAATCTGTTGCCAATCAGCCCTTGAGCTTCCGTTCCAATATCATGCCGACGAGGGCGGGAATTGTTTAGCACCTCACCCCGGCCCTCACCTCAATGCGCCAGCCGCGATACCATCGCGTAGATGATGAGCGCCAGCAGCATGAGGCCGAGGATGAAGGCGATGTAGCCGAAGGTCTTGGCGATGTTCTTCCAGCGGAACCATTCGTCGCGCACGCGGTATTCATCCAGCTTGCCGGTCGCCACGAGGCGGTCATACCAGCGTTTGCGTTCGTGCAGCATCTCGGTCTTGGAGACGCGGCCGGAGAAGATGACGGTGTCCATCGGGAATTTCTCGATGCGGAAATGCGTGTTGAAAA
>CAYPTV010000042.1:0-12432 GCA_964413505.1 uncultured Bifidobacteriaceae bacterium
GAAGATCAACAGCATGGCCTCGACGTTGGCGCGGCTGATTACATCACAAAGCCATTTGAGATTTTTGAATTTGTTCCGCGACTTTTATCCCATCTCAAAAGGCGAAAAAAGTTTGCCTGAATTTCACATCAAATGGCTTGCAAAAAACATTTGCCGTTCAAGAATGGGAACGCGCCTGAAAAGGCGAGCATGAAAAATTTTCAGAGGGAATTTTTAGCGGGAACGCGCTTTCTTGGACGGCAGGAGCGCGTGAACTTCCACTTTGAGAGCCTTTGCCAGAACGACCAATTCGGCGTCCGTGATGCAGCGAAGCTGCGCCTCGATTTTGGAGAGCGTGCCACGGCTCAAATCCCATCCGAGAATCGAACAGCGGGCGGCAAACATTTCCTGCGTCATGTCCTGCTGGTAACGCAGCTTTCTGATTTGCGGGCCGACGATGTTTTGAGGTTTAGTTTTAGTCATGCTCCAAAAACGGAGCTTGACAGTAGAACGACCAGCAAATTGAATTGCTCCAATTTCGGAGCGACATGGTTTTGTAAAAAGAAATTTTGAAAGATTTGCCAACAATCAACGTATTACTTAAGTGGAGAAATGTTTTTGACCCTGAAAACAACATGAAAACATTGAATCGTATGAAATTGAAATTGTGCCGTTCGTTTTTTTATCTAATTCTGCTGTCCCTTCTGGCTCATGCTGAATATGCCGACGGCCAGGGCATTCCCGTTTCTCAAAACCCGCTCGATTCATGGTCTTTTTTCGACACCAACGGCTGGACGAGCGACAACGGCTACGCGCCCGTCGCGTTCACCAACCTGAATGCGTCTCTTTACGGCGATGGCTCGGCGTTGGTTGTGGACAGCACGAACGCCGCAGGGATTCAATACAACGTCTTTGAAACCGACGGCACGACCAACCTGACTGTGAATCAAGGCAGCGTGACCATGTGGTTCGCCCCATCGTGGGCAAGCACGAACACAGGCGGCGGCGGACTGGTTGAATCGGGACAATTGATTGATGCAGGACAGTGGACAAGCAATGCAACGTATGGCTGGTGGAGTTTGAATGTTGATCCGGCGGGAGCGAACCTTTATTTCAGCGCACAGGACAATGCCGGAAATACAGCCAATTATCTTTCCGCCCCGATTGCATGGACGAGCAACCAATGGCATTTTGTCGCGCTCACCTATTCAGTCACCAACACGGCCTTGTATCTGGACGGCCAACTGGCGACCAACGGCGCGGGCATGAGCATCTGGCCTAGTTCGACCGTGCTTTCCAACGGCTTTTTTATCGGCAGCGACAGCTATGGTTTGACCCAAGCCCACGGAATGTTTGACGATATTTACACCTATAATTGGGTGTTAAGCTCCAACACGATTAGCAGCACGTTCAATGCTTTTCAGCCCGCATACTACCTGCTCGATTCATGGTCTTTCAGCGACACGAACGCTTGGACAAGTGATTTCGGCTATGCGCCGCTATCATTCACCAATCTCACCACGGCTCTAGGCGATGGATGGGCGCTTGTCTTGGACAGCACCAACGCCGCATTGCTGCAATACAACGTGGTTGAAACCAACGGCAGACCAAATTTGATGGTAAATCAAGGAAGCATCGCCATGTGGTTCGCGCCGGATTGGGCAAGCACCAACGAAGGCGGATTCGGACCCGGCTCGTTGGGAGAATTGATCAACGTCGGGCAATGGACAAGCGGCGCCTCATACGGTTGGTGGAGTTTGAATGTTGACCCCGCCGGAGCGAATCTTTATTTCAGCGCACAGGATAATGCCGGGGATACAACAAATTATCTTTCTGCACCCATCGCTTGGACGACCAGCGGCTGGCACTTCATTGTGTTGAGTTATTCAGCGACCAATACGGCATTGTATCTGGACGGCCAACAGGCGACCAACGGCGCGGGTATGAGTATCTGGCCTAGCTCGAACGTGCTTTCCAATGGCTTTGAAATCGGCAGCGACACCAATGGAAATTACCAAGCCCACGGAATCTTCGACGATATTGCCACTTACAGCATTCCGCTGAATTCCAGCGCCGTGAGCAACCTGTTTGCGAATGAAGAAACTCCCTACATGATAGACCCGTGGACTACGTTCAAAGACAGTATTCGTTCCGCAAACGGACTGCCTTCCGTCACGCCAACCGTTTATGAGGCGATTACCGGCATCGGAAGTCTGCAAAACATCGGTTCGGCATCCACTTGTTATAGCAGCACAAATGTCTGGATTACTAACGTGGTTGCCACGATGTCAGGCAGCGGCACAAATGCCACGATGAATTTGATGTTCACCATCGAGGGCGGTTCAAACGGCGTTCCGTATGATGTTTTTGCTAATTCGATGTTGTCCTTCGGCACGAACGGCGTTCCGTGGGCTTGGATGGGACAAGGCTATCAATGCAACGTCTATTTGCTTACGAACTTGCCACCCACGACCTGTTTTCTGATTTTGGGGACGCCGCAAGATTCGGACGGCGACGGTTTGACAGATGCCTATGAACTGCTGGTATCAAAAACCAATCCTCATAATGCCGATTCGGACGGCGACGGATTATCCGACGCATGGGAGATATTGCTAGGACTTAACCCGAACCTGAACGACAACGCAACGTCGGCATCAAGATTAAATTATACCTACACTTCGGCAGACTGGCTAAATGGAGTGTCAGGCAAAAAAACCGGCTCGGTGAGTCTGGACAACGAGGGCAACGTGCTTTCAGTTTCACAATAATCAGAAAGAACAATAAAAATGAAAACACTACGATTTTTGATTTTTGGATTGCTGGCGACCACGGCCATTTGCCGCGCGCAAATCACCGACCCAGGTTGGTATCGGGCGGGAATTCAACCGTCAGCGGTGCTGCCGTATTCAAGTTTTACCAACCAGTCGCAATTCCATCCATTGTTCACCCCGATAAGCCAGCCCGGTTCGCCGGTTGCCGAGGTCATCACCCCGCAGATTCAGGCGTTGGCGAACGGATTGCAGGATGATCCGCAGCGGATATTTGATTATGTCCATGACCACATCAAATTTGTGCTTTATTTCGGCTCAAAAAAAGGAGCGGAACTGACGTTGCTCGAAAAGAGCGGCAACGATTTTGACCAGTCCGCTTTGCTCATCGCGTTATTGAGCGCGGCGGGATATTCCAACAACGTCGCCTACCAGTTCGGCTGGCAGCAAATTCCCTACGATGATCCTTACGGCGAAGGATATGATTTGCATCACTGGTGGCAGTTGACGTTGAACAACACCAACTGGACAAACACCTATAATTATCTTGGAAATTTGGCCGTCGAGCGCGGCTATCCATTGTTTTATTATTTTAATGATGGCAACACCATTGACCTTCAACGGACATGGGTTGCGCTGACAATTGGTTCGACCACATATCAACTCGACCCAGCGTTCAAAATCAGCGAGCAAGTGTCGGGAATTTCCATGACCAACGCGCTCGGCAGCACGAGCACAACCATCAGCAATGCGCTGTTGTCTGCCGCCGCCGGAACGGACACCGGCAATTACGCGCAAAGTTTGAGTGAATCCGCCGTGCGGAGCAAGCTGACAGGTTACACCACCAATCTCCTCAATTATATTCAGAGCAATGCGCCAAATGACAGCGTGCAGCAGATTTTGGGCGGCTGGCAAATCGTCCCCGCCTACAACCCTTGGGATTACAGCATTTACACCGAATTTCCTGTGGATGATTTCGGCGGCGCGATGCCTGTTTTGAACTGGACTTATGAGCCAACGAACATCATGTCCACTTTGAAAATCACCTTCGCAGGAACGAACTATCAATGGTTCATGCCGCAACTGCAAGGCCAGCGGATTTCCCTGACCTTTAGCAACAACGGCACGGCGCAACTTTGGCAGGAGGACACTTTGCTCTTGCAACACTCCGCGAGCGGGAGTGCCACTACCAATGTCGTGTTGTATGCCCATCATCCGAGCGGGACTTGGGATACGACCAACAATGTTTTCATTAGTGGAAATTTTGACGACCAGACCACTACCAACGCCTACCAGACCACCAACGCAACCTATGCTTTGCTCTATGCGTTTGAGCCGGATTGGGGCTGGTTGCAGCAGCGCGAAAACAAGCTGGACACTTATTTGCAGGAAGGCTTCACCAATGGCTCGCGTCAGGTTGTGAGTGAAACCTTGAATGTGATGGGATTGAACTGGATGCTTCAGACCGCACAGACGGAGCGGACACTGGCCGCACAGTTGGGAATTTTGCCGATGGATTTTCATCGCTTGGGACGCATGGCGGAGGAAACCGGACACGGTTATTATGTGGATGTTTATATGCAATTGACGGGTGAATATCCCAACGGCGGCGACGACGCGGCGCATATTCAACTTTCAAACGAGCATTTTGACTTGGACTCATTCTTTGCCAGTTCGCTCGAACATGGAATGATTGAGCAGTTGCAAAACACAAATCTTGTAGCGGCTTCAACGGTGAAGATGCTCGAAATCGCCAACACCAACGGGCAGGCGGTTTATCTGGCCAGCAGCACCAACTGGACAACGGGCTACAATGTTCAAAGCCATTTGTCCAATTACAGTTCAAGCACACTGACCACCATCGGCAACTTGATCAGTTCCAATTACTATGTGCTTTTGCCGGCCAACGGTTCTAACCATGTCAACAGCGTATCAGGGAGTTGGGCGGGCTACGGTTATGAGGCGCGACAGGCGGTGAATGGTGAGGCGACAATCTCACAGATGATCATCGCTGGCGGCTATAATGGCGGCTATGCGTCCGACCCGACGGCGGTGGTTGACACTGGTTATACGGACGAAACCGGCGACAACCAGCCGACTTACTTTGACGACACGCCCGTTTCCACACCAGCGCCCGCCACCGCCGATCCTGTGGACACGGCGGATGATACGTTTGAAGTTGAAAACACCGACTTGTCACTCGGACAGGCCGAACCGCGCGGCATCACCTTGTCCCGCTACTATAATGGCACTCGCCGTTTCAGCAATCCGGCGGGCATGACAGGCGGCTGGATTCATAATTACTCCGTCACCGCCGACAACATCGCCGCGCCGCAAGCCTGTTTGGGCGGCACAACACCGGCACAGGCCGCTTCCATGTTCACCGCCACCGCCGCCGCCATCGCCATGTATAACGGCGGCTATCCCGACCCGAAAAACTGGCTGACCACCGCCTTGATTGCCAAATGGGGAGTGGACCAAATGACCAAGAGCGGCGTGTCCGTGAATCTTGGCAAAGACACCTTGCAATTTGTCCAGCAACCGAACGGCGTTTTCATCCCGCCCGCCAACAGCACCGCGACGCTCACACAAAATGGTTCGGCTTACAGTCTTCTCATGCGTCACGGCAATACGTTCAACTTCAATTCGTCAGGGCTGCTGACCAACATCGTTGACCCATACAGCCAGTCTTTGAATCTGACTTACAATGCGAGCAATTGGGTAAGCACAGTCAAGGATTGGAAAAATCGGACATTCACTTTTAATTACAGTGGCACACCTTCGCGCTTGAGTTCTGTTTCGGATGGCACACGCACGGTTAGTTATGGTTATTCTACAACTTACAATTCGCAGGGCGACTTGACTTCGTTCACCGACCCCGAAGGCAAAATCAGCACCTACACTTATGATACCAACCATCAAATCACGGCGACGCTGGACGCGCAAAGCCGGTTGGTGGTCAGCAACCTCTACGACAGTCAGGGACACATCACGACCCAATACACGCAGGGCAGCACCAACAAGACATGGCTGATTTACTGGTGCGGCTGGCAAACCACGGAGTTTGATCCGGCGGGTGGCGAAGTGGATTATGTGTATGATGATGAAGGGCGGCTCACATCCGTATTCGACCAACTTGACTTCGTGACCCAAACCTATTACGACGGTCAAAATCACATCACCGATACCTACTCGCCTTTGGGTGAACACACCCAATTTGTTTATGACGGCAACAATAATCTAATTCAGAAAATTGACCCGCTTGGATTTACGAATCAATTCATCTACGACGGTAACAACAATTTAATCAAAACCATAGACGCGCGCGGCGATGCCAGCACATTCGGTTACAATTCCCAATTTTCCCCAATCGGGACGACAAACGGCGCAGGTGATTACGTCAATTACACCGTTAATACTGACGGCACGCTTCACACGCGAACCGATTCCGGTGGCACGACTACCTACGCTTACGACTCAAACGGACAATTAAACGGCACTACTTACCCTAATAGCCTCGGCAGTGAAAGTTTTGTCAACAGTTCCTTCGGCGATGTGACCAGTCACACCGATGCGCGCGGCAACGTAACAACCTTTAGTTACAATAATCGTCGTCAGTTGACCAACTCCGTTGCGCCGACAAATCTCGTCACCAAAATTACCTACGACGCAATAGGCAATGCCGCCAGCACTGTTGACGCGCGCGGTAACGCCAGTAGTAATACTTGGAGCGCCACGCGCCATTTGCTTGCTACCACATTGCCAACCACCTCAAGCGGCACACCTGTTGTCACCAACATCTATGATAATCGCGACTGGCTGATACGCTCCATTGACCCGCTCCAAAATGCGACACAATTCACAAACGATGTGGATGGGAGACTGATTGCCGCAAGCGACCCATTATCGAGAACAACTACGTTTGGTTATGATGCGGATGCACATAAAATTGCCACAACAAATGCGGCTGGCGAGGTTACAAGCCAAAATTGGGATGCGCGCGGAGAATTGACAAAACTCACCGATGGCGCGGGACACACGGTGTTGCGCGCTTATGATGGCGCGGGCAACCAAATTACGCTCACTAATCGGAATGGCAAAAAATGGCAGTTCCAGTTTGATGGAGCAAATCGTCTGACAAACACTATCACGCCGCTTGGCCACTCGACTTCATTGGCATTCAATCATCAAGGCTTAATGGCGTCTCTTAAAGACCCTGCGGGACAAAGTGCAACGTATGGGTATGACGGCAAAGGCAGATTAACTAACCGCACTGATAATGTCGGCACTACACTCTACGGTTACGATGCCAGCGACAATTTAACGAATACGTCTGACAGCGGTTTAACTAATTCGTGGACTTACGATGCCTACAATCATGTTTCGAGTTGTAAGGACGTTTATGGAAATCTTATCCAATATCGTTATGATGCAAGCGGGAACATGACAAATCTTATTTATCCTGGTGGGAAAAATGTTTTTTATGCTTACGACAGCAATAGCCACTTGACCAACGTGACGGATTGGGCAGGAAGAAAAACCAGCATGGCATATGATTTGGCCGGACGAGTCACGAGTGTGACGCGACCGAATGGCACATATCGGACTATTGCTTATGATGCTGCCGGACAGCCGACGAATATTCTTGAGCTAACGCCGGTGGGTTTTCCGATTGCATTATTCAAATTTAATTGGAACAACGCGGCGGAAGCACAATGGGAATTCGCCGCGCCGTTGCACAACACCAATGCACTGCCGACGCGCACGATGACTTATGACGACGACAATCGGCTGGCGAGTGTGGACGGCAATAGCGTGACGATGGATTCAGACGGCAATCTTGTTTCCGGGCCGATGACGAACGATACATTCGCGGCCTATACATACGATGCAAGAAATCGGTTGCTAAATGCGGGCGGCGTCACCAATGCTTACGATGCCATGAATAATCGTGTCGGCCAAACTTACGGGACGAACACAACAATTTTTGTGGTGAATCCCAACACGAAATTGCCGCAAGTCTTGATGCGGATAAAAAACGGCGTGACGAATTATTACATCTATGGCTCTGGCTTGCTATATCAGGTGACGGAAACGGCGACGGCTACAAACACATTGACGTATCATTTCGATAGCCGAGGAAGCACCGTTGCGTTGACTGATGGCAATGGCAATGTCACCGACCGAATGGAATATTCGCTTTACGCGACGCTGACTTATCGTAGCGGAACAAATGACACGCCATTTTTATTCAATGGACGCTACGGCGTTCAAACCGACCCGAACGGTTTGCTTTTCATGAAGTCGCGCTATTACGACCCATTCCTGTGCCGTTTCCTGAATCCTGATCCCTCGGGCTTTTCTGGCGGACTTAATTTCTACGCCTATGCCAATGGCAACCCCGTCAGTCTCATTGACCCTTATGGGTTATTGAGTTGGTCAGATGTGGGCGACTACTTTCAGGGTGTTGGACAGGTGTTTGAAGGCTATGGACTTGCGGCTCGTGACACAGCCGTGGGCATTGGCAATGTCGTTGTCCATCCTGTCAATACACTTGAAGGGCTTGGGAACGTCGCAATCCATCCGGTGCAAGCGTATGATGCAATCAGCACATCGGTTGCCAATACATGGAACTCTGGCCTTGAAGGGCAGGGAGAAATTGTTGGAAATATATTGATTGCAGCCGGAACGGCTGGCGCAGGAACTACGATAGGGACTGCGCGACTTGCGGGAATCAGTGACACCCTTGCAAACGCAGGCACTGATGCTTCTTACGCATCAAAGCTAGTATATTACGAAATTGGTCAGAAGACATTATCCACGGACGCTAATGACTTTTATTCATTATTATATCCCAATCCAGTTGACAGAGGTGCTGCAATAGTCGCAGATCAAGGTTGGCTTGGTGCGTTAACTTCAGAGCAGTCGGGATGGGTTTTAGGAATTGGCCAAACTTTTTCTACTGATCCAACTCCATTAGGATGGTTGGGTATCGGAGCACTTGGCGGAGCTGACTTAACAGGTCAGTTAGGTCAAGTTGGACAACAGACGAGCGTTAGTAGTTCAACCGGAAAATAAGGCACACAATGTTATCGCGTAAAAAAGAGCAATTTGCCGAAGTGTTTTATAGGCGACACCGAAATCATCTTTTTCGTGTAGGAACAAGAATGGCAATTCTATTGATAATATTTGGCACGCTTGCTGGAGCAAACCTGTTTTCTTTTTTGCAGGGGGCTGGAAATACAAAACCTGCTGGCATGGCTGCGGCTGTCTTTTCAGCAATTTTTTTGCTTCTTGTTTTCGCGACTTACCAAAGTATTCGCAGCCAGTTTCGTGTAAGAGTGATACCTTATTTTGAACGACCGCTTGGACAAAAAGATACATGGCTGTCAGGCGAAAACTACCTTCAACATTCACGAATGCTTGACGAAATTGCTACTCGAATTGGTGTCCAGCCATTATCCGAATTTGCATCCGGCGATGATTTAATACGTGGAGAAAGTCTTCATTGGTTTCAGCCCGAAAATGCCTTACGCACTACGGAACGACTTTTGCAAACCGACATATCCGCAACACTTCCGTCCACAGTTGTTTCTGATTTAACACGCATCCGTGACGCGCTACGTTTGGCTTGCTCTCAATCTGTTAAATTTTGCTTTCTAATTCGCGAAGGGGCATCTACAAGTGGACTAGAGATGGAACGGCGCAAAGGCAGTTTTTTTTGAGATTTATCGCCAGAATTTAACTTGCCATCCCCATAAAGCCACCCTATTTTTAAGCTCATGAGAGTGCTATTTATCGCACTGTTAACGCTTGTGTCCACTGCTTCACTTTGGGCGCAAGGCCAAGTTGTCGAAGGCTCTGAAGTTTTGACGGCGGCTCAAATAAACGGCGACGTAGTTGTGCAGGAGCTACCTGCAACGTCTCTGTCATCTTCAAACTGGTTGCCACCGAGAGATTCATCCACGTCTGATAATTTGTCACTCATTGAAGCGTCTCGCGTGGTAAATCAAAATACATTAACATTGCCGCCGCTACCACCAACTCCACTTCAGTCCGATTTTCAGCCTCAAATTTCATCGCTTACAATACAAGCTGTCCCTGAACCAAATTCAGTCGTGCTATCAGCCGTTGGATTATTGACCAGCGCAGCAATTTTTCGCCGTTCAAAAGTTTTCAAGCACATTTAATTGCGACGACCAGCTTTCGCTCACCCCGTCCAATTTCTCGATGTTCGGCCTATTGAGGAACAATCCGATAGAATCGTTGTGTGCTTGAAGGCTTCTGATCGTAATAGGAGTTGATGCTCCCATCATTGGAAATCACAAAAAGCGTCGTCCAGTTAATTAAATTGGTGGAGGTCTGAAAATCAAAATTCGCGCTCGACTCGCCTGTGACGAGCCAATTGTATTCAAAGGGCTTGCTGCTCATCAACAGTGTCAGGTAAACCGGAGTCTGATTTGTGACGGTTTGAGATTGAGGATAGGCAATTGGCGGATTGGTCGAATCATCAAATGTCCCCCACTGTTGAGTCTCTGCTTGCGCTGAATCTTCCGATGAACCGGGAAAACTGACCCACGTTGGCCCCAGCTTGTTGAAAGTGATTTTCACCGGCGGCGCGATGACTCCCGGCCCGGCTTGCGCCGGATTGCCATTCAACGCGGCATTGTTGATCCAGTTGGTCGTGTCTGTTCTGGAAATCCAATCTGAACTGACCGCCAAATTCGTCGCACAGAAAAGAAAATCGGGCTGAATCGTCACTCGTTCAAGTTGTTGTTGCATCACACTGCCGTTCGTGACGTAAGTATCTGTGAACTGGTTTGTCATCGGCAGAAAAGCACCGGACGACGAATCAACCATCTGTGGCACGAAGGCGATTTTGTCAACGCCCGGACGCCATGCGCCGTTGACAAATGAATTTGTATTCACGCCCTGCACGTCCGGTAGCAATGTCTCGTAATTGACGTTATTCGTTGAGAGCAGATAGCAAAGTCCACCAACGTCATCACGAGCCAAGCCAGTGAAAAACGCCCCGGCTTCCGGCACGCCATTGGCCACGGTCGAAGGGTTTGAATCCAGCGGATCAACAGCAAATACAATAGGCCAGGCATTTGTCTCGCCACCCGAAGCGGAGTATCCAAGTTGATACGTCAACAGCGTGTCGCCCACATAACTTGACGGCAAATCGGTGAACGGGTCGAAATTTCGTCGGAGAACATCGCCGTTGATGACGCCATTGGTGAACCAAAAATCTTTCAGGCAGAAAACTCCCACGCTTGGCGGAGCAAGGCCAAGATGCTCCACCAGCAGATATAAAGTTTCCGATTTAAGATCAATCAGCCCCTGACTTTGCGCCGTGTAATTGTAATATGTGACATCCGTTGCGTAGTTGCTTGGGTCATTTTGGGAGGTTGGCGGCAGATTATTCAAAACATTGATGGTGCTTTCAACCGCGGCCACACCGTTGCTTCCAAAATAATCCAGAAAAGATTTGTCAAAGCCGTAAGTCACCACCGGCACGTTCCAGCGATATTCGTTGCTGATGCACATTGGCCCGCCAATCTCGTCCTCGTCCGATGGATAAAAACCATTGGTTACGGTCATCCATGACTCGAATTGGCCAAGCAACGAAAAGGCGCGCGCGTTCAACGCGCTAAAACCGATGACCAAGCTTGTCATCGCCAACAATAATCTGATTTTCGATTGCACCCTCATCGTTTTGGAAAACAAATGCTTAAAACAATTATCCAAAGGCTATCGTTTCCCATGATGTTCAGCAAACTTTTCGAGGAGTCAACGATACGCTCTTTGCTAACAAATCATTCAAGAATATTTTCGCCCGAACCAGCAGGCCGGAGATGCCGGAACCGCTTTTCGCTTTTTCCGCTTCGTCCCAAGTCACATCCGGCCTGTTCGTTCGTGCTTCTCTGAAATCGCAAATGCCCGGCTTCCGTCAGTGGTTGCGGCGGCGTTGCGCTCCGATTCTGTTCCAGTCGTCACTCCATCTGCACTTCACTTCTTCCGCTCGCCAACCGCTGACCGAAGCCAATTCAAAAGAATTTTCTCACCGTTGAAAAACCATTCAATCGGCAATCCATCAGCGAATGACGAGACAACCGCGCGGCTCGCTCACATGGAGCGAGTCGCCGGAATTGTTCCCGGCCAGCAAAAACTCTGTGACAGCATCACCGATTAGCTTTTCAATCGCATCACGCATCGGACGTGCGCCGAGTTTGGGATGAAAACCGCGCCGCACTAAAAACGGCAGAACTGATTCAGTGGGTATTAGCGCATGACCTTTTTCCCGCAAGAATTTCAATTCATTCGTCAGCAGCAAACTGGCAATTTCAAGTTGATTGTCGTAAGTCAGGCGATTGAAAACCAATTTTTCGGTGATGCGGGCAAACATTTCAGGTCGCAAGGATTGTTGGGCGCGCGTGAGAACGTGCCGCTCCATTGTGGCTTGAGTGGAATGTTGAACGTGCAAAATTTCCGCCGCGCCGATGTTTGAAGTGAGGACAATGTAATGTTTGGAAAAATCCAGCGTGTCCCCGCTCGCCATCGTCACCCGCGCCGCGTCCAGAATTTGCAGGAACACATCTAGCACGCGCGGATGCGCCTTTTCAATTTCGTCAAAGAGCAAAGTGCCGGAAGGCGATTTGTCATAGGCCATCCCCAAAGTGCC
>CAYPTV010000043.1:0-12368 GCA_964413505.1 uncultured Bifidobacteriaceae bacterium
CCATCTCGTCGTCGTCCACGTGCGGGATGTAGGAGCGGCTGCTGACGGTGATGTTGAAGCCCGCCTTCGCCATTTTTTCGATGGTGGCTTCCTGCAAGCTGCCCTTCGGCAGGCCGAATTTTAATTTTTTGCTCATTTGACCTTCGTAAATCGTTTTTTTGCGCAGGCACGAATACATATTCTTCTAATCTTTCACGCGCGTAACCGGATTATTCTGCCAAGTCCGGCGAAAAAATGCCATTTCATTTTATTCCGACTCACCCACGCCCTCATCCCCATCCTCGTCCTCGAAAACTTTTAATTGAGGATGACGATGAGGACGAGCATGAGGATGAGATTATTTTTTCCAAATCACTTTTCTTCCGGCAACAGAAATCTCCCCGCGCGTAATCGCGGCGACGCATTTTGGATAAAGCTCGTGTTCCGCAGCGTGGATGCGCGCGTGCAAACTTTCCGGCGTGTCGCCGTCCAGCACTGGAACGGCCTGCTGGCCGATGATCGGTCCGGCGTCAACGCCCGCGTCCACGAAATGCACCGTGCAGCCGGCGACCTTCACCCCGTGGTCGAGGGCCTGTTTCCACGCCTCCAGGCCGGGAAAGGACGGCAGCAGCGAGGGATGGACGTTCACGATGCGGCCCTCGAACGCGCGCAGGAAATCGCCCTTGAGCACGCGCATGAAACCGGCGAGCACGATCAAATCCACTTTTGCCTCCTGCAACGCGGCGACAAACGCGCGTTCCGCCTCCTCGTCGAGCTTGGTGCGGAATTTTCCGGGCGGGATGAACCGCGCGGGGATTTTCCAGGCGCGTGCGAGCGGCAAGATGCCGGCGTTCTCGGCATCGCTCAGGACGACGGCGATTTGCGCCGGGATTTTTCCAGCGGCGATGGCATCGGCGATGGCGGCGAAGTTGGAGCCTTTGCCGGAGCCGAGGACGCCAAGACGAAATGAACTGTTCACGCGCATTGAATAACAGAGGCGGGGGCGGGTTTCAAATTGATTGTAACTGCGCGCCGCATGAAAGCGTCTAACGGCAACCAACCTGACCTTGAACGATATTATGAAATCATTGAGACCGGCCATCGTTGCGATGGCTGTATTATTTCCCGCAATCCTTCCGGCCGCACCGTCCGTCACTGTTTCCGAGGATGACAGCAGCTATACGCTGGCGAACGGAATCGTGACCGCGCGGGTCTCGAAGGTTTCCGGCGACCTGGCCTCGCTGAAATACAACGGCCTTGAGATGATGGACGCGCAGCGGCAATCGGGATACTGGGAGCAAAACACCGCCCGGGGGCAGCACGTTGACAGCATCACCATCAACCCCCGTGACAACGGCGGCACGCGCGGCGAAGTCTCCGTCAAGGGGGTTTATGCCGGCACCCCGCTTGGCAACGGGCCGGGCGGCAGCGTGGCGTGCGACCTTGAAATCCGCTACACCCTGGACGCTGGCAGTTCGGGAATCTACACCTATGAAATTTTCGACCACAAGACTAACTACCCCGCCACCTCGGTCGGCGAATCCCGCTTCTGCGCCAAGCTCAACGACGATCTGTTTGACTGGATGACAGTGGACTCCAATCGGAACATGGAAATGATCACGACCTACGACTGGAACCACGCCACGCAGATGAACTTCAAGGAGGCGCGCCGGATGAACAGCGGCATTTACCAGGGCCTGGTCGAGCACAAATACGATTACTCCGCCAACCAGTTCGACGTGCGCGCCTGGGGCTGGTCCAGCAGCGCAAAACACGTCGGCGTCTGGTTCGTCAATCCGTCCGTCGAATACCTGAGCGGCGGCCCGACCAAATACGAGCTTTCCTCGCACCGCGACGCAACCTTCAACACCAACGCCCTCGACGCGCCCGCGCCGCCGACGCTGTTGAACTACTGGCGCGGCAGCCATTACGGCGGAAGCCTCTGCAACATCGCCGCCACCGACGCGTGGACCAAGGTCATCGGGCCGTTCCTGATTTACTGCAACTCCGGCGCCGGCCACGACGCGATGTGGCGCGACGCGCTGGCACAGGCCGGCAAGGAATCCAAAAAATGGCCGTTCGACTGGGTCAACGGCGTGGATTATCCGCACAAGGACGAACGCGCGACCGTCACGGGGAAAATAATCCTCCACGACGCGCAGACGCCGGATTTGCGGATGAAAAACCTGCTCGTCGGCCTCACCGCGCCGGATTATGCCCCCGCCACCATCGGGCGCGGACGCGGCCCGTTCGGCGGCGGCTACAGCCCGGCGGGCGGCGGCGAGGACGAGACAAACTACCAGCGCAATTATAACGGTTACGATTCCAGCATCACCAACGGCGATTCCAGCCAGACCAATGCCGACAATTTTCAAAACCAGGGCGGCACCAATTACAACGGGGGATTTACCAACCGCTTCGCCCGCTACGGCACAAACGGCTTTGGAAGCAATGGCACAAACGGGTTTCGAGGACGCGGAGGCCGCGGCGGCCGTGGCGGCCGTGGAGGACGCGGCGGCGGCGGGGGCGGCGGCGGCCCACGGATTGTGGACTGGCAGAACGACGCCAAAAATTACGAGTTCTGGGTGCGCGCCAACGCGAACGGCAGCTTCACCATCCCCAACGTCCGCGCCGGAACATATTCGCTCCACGCCATCGCCGACGGCGTGCTGGGCGACCTGACCGTGACAAACGTCGTTGTGGAGGTGGGGAAAAATTTGAAGCTCGGCGGCGTCAACTGGCAGCCCGTCCGCTACGGCAAACAGCTTTGGGACATCGGCATCCCGAACCGCGACGCCTCGGAATTTTTTGGCGGCACCAATTATTTCCACTGGGGCTGGTATGTCGCCTATCCGAAATTGTTCCCGAACGACGTGAATTATGTCATCGGCCGGAGCGATTATCACAAGGACTGGTTCATCGAGCAGGTGCCGCACAATGAAAATCCCGCCAACACCACCGGCAACGGCCAGGGCCGCAGCACGACGTGGACGGTCACGTTCAACCTGGCCGGCGCGCCGCAGGGCAAGGCCACCCTGCGCCTCGCGATCTGCGGCGTCGGCTCGCGCAGCCTCGCCGTCACGATGAACGACCAGTCCATCGGCACCGTCAGCAACCTCGTCTATAACGCGACCATCAACCGCGACGGCATCGGTGGCTATTGGATGGAGCACGACCTCGCGTTCGACGCGTCGCGGATGAAAGCCGGCGAAAATCTTTTGAAGTTGACAATCCCCGCCGGCGGTCTGACCAGCGGCATCATGTATGACTACCTGCGGCTGGAACTGGATGAGAACGCGCCACCGCCGTAATAATTGATTCAATTCACCGGATCAAAAACGATGCCCATGAACAAAATAGATTGAGTCTCCTCGTCGGCAATCACAAACAAGAACGGACGGTTGATAATCATTTCAAATTGCTTTGGAGGAGCCAGTGGCAGGTCTGCATCAGTCATTATCACCGTTGTCACCGCAGCCGCTTCGGTGCCTTCTTCATCCACGGCGACAAAACTCTTTTGTTTCACTTGCTTCAAAGCCAGTTCCGGATCGTCGGCCATCGCCGAAAAATCTGCTGCGCCATGAATAAATGCCAGACGCATTCCTAAATCTTGCAGCGGTTTATTGAGCAGGATGTCGTAATTGATTTTGAATTTCGGAAGCTGGAGCGTCCCTTCGCAATCCGCAAACTGTGGCAGGATGTTGTCACGCCAGTTTTCTTCATTAAAATTGGCGAGCAATTGTTGAGGGCTTGAATTGGTCGCCGGCAGAAACAGATACATTTGCAGGCGGTCGCCCGCGTAAGGCAATCGCACCGCCTGAAAGCCGTCACCTTCCTGATAGCTGAAAGTTTTGTGCTGCGACATCATCGGCATTTGTTTCGTTTCGCCGCCGGACAAATGAAAATCGCGCGGCTTGGTCAGGCTTTTGTCAAATGGCTCCGCCCATTTGCCCTTGAAATAAATGGCGTCGGCCAGAACAATCGCCGTTGCAGACGGAAAAGGAAATGTGACGACATCTTTAATCTTTCCGTGTGTGTGTTTCTCCGCCCAATCATTGATGGCATCCGCCGATTTTGGATCCTCAAAATCCACCCCGGCCAGTTGTTCCGCCTGAAAGAATTTCTTGCTGTCGGAAATGAACTTGGGAATTACCGGCAAATCTTTTCGATACCAGATTCCATTCGCCAAATCCAAAATCACGTTGGTCTGTGAAACCAGAGACTGGTTCAATTCCTTGCACGCCGCATTCAACGCCGTCGGCTGCAAACCATCCGTTTTCAAAACACGCTGCATTTCCGTCTTCGTTTCGCCTGCCGCGCCGTTCTCAACCATTTGCAGCGCGGTCGAAACACTGAATGGCGAGATGAAAATGTTGGTGTCTGGTTGTTCCTTCGCAATTTGGTTGAGCAAATCGAAAGCAAAACCATTATTCGCCACAGCCAGTTTCTCCGAGTCCTGCGCCGAAACTGCGAATGTTGATAATCCAATCAAGCCGGCAAGAATGGCAGACAATATCCTGCTGGCGATTTGCTTTGAAGAGTTCATGGCAATATCGGCCAAAGTTGAAACTTTTTGTGAAAGCCGTCAACTTTTTTAATGACACTTCGGTTCGCCGCATAAACAATGTGGCAACCGAATGACCGTCACACTTTTTCATCCCTGCTCCGTGGACGCGCTGTTTCCGCGCGCGGGCATCACAGTTGCAAGGTGTTGAACATCTTCCCGCTTGTCATTTCATCTCGCGTCGGCAACATTTGAGTCGTTATGAGCGCAGCCCAAGCCACAGCGGAAGTTTTTGTGACCGCCTTCAAAAGCCTGAAGCGCAACCAGCGAGAAGCCGTGCTGGAACGGATGCTGACGGATGAAGAACTTTCCGAAGACCTCGCCGATACGCTGGCTTTGGAATCCCGCCGCCATCAGCCGCGCCAGTCTTTCGGTCAGGTGTTGAAGGAACTGAAAATCAGCGAGTGAGTTGACTATATGCCATTTCCAAAAGGCATATATTATGAACTGGAAAATTGAAATCGCGCGTGATGCACGCAAAGAACTCGCCCGGCTTCCTGTGCAGTTTCAAACTCGCATTGCCAGGGCGATTCTTGCCCTCGAAGAAAATCCTTTTCCTCACGGCTGCAAGAAACTCCGAAACCGCGACGGCTGGAGGATTCGCATCGGCGATCACCGGGTTCTTTATTTTGCGGAAACCAAGACAAAACAAATTATCGTCGGCGTCATCGGCCATCGGCGGGAAGTCTACCGGGATTGAGACACAATGACCGTCACGCTTTTCATCCCCTGCTTCGTGGACGCGCTGTTTCCGCGCGCGGGCATCAGCATGGTCGAAATTCTGGAACGCCTCGGCCACAAGGTTGTTTGTCCCGAAGAAATCACCTGCTGCGGACAGCCGCCGTTCAACTCTGGTTATTGGGACGAGGCACGCACCGTCGCCGTGAAAGTTTTGGCGCAATTAAAAGATGTGGAGGTCATCGTAATCGGCTCCGGTTCGTGCGGCGCGATGCTGAAGAATTTTTATCCCGAACTTTTCAAGGACACGCCGCAATTGGAGCTGGCAAAACAAATCTCGTCGCGAACATGGGAATTTTCCGAATTTCTCGTGAAGAAACTCGGCGTGACGGATCTCGGCGCAAAGTTCCCGCACAAGGTTACCTTCCACGACGGCTGCCACGGCCTGCGCGAATTGGGAATTAAAAAATCGCCGCGCGAACTGTTGTCGAAGGTCGCCGGGCTTGAACTGATCGAAATGTCCGATGCCGAGACGTGCTGCGGCTTCGGCGGCACGTTCGCCGGGAAGTTCCCGATGATTTCCACCGCGATGGGCGAGGTGAAATGCGCCAGCGCCGCCGAGACTGGCGCGGAATATATTGTCTCCGGCGATTCGAGCTGCCTGATGCACATTCAAGGCTTGCTGTCGCGTCAGGGCAAACCCACTAAAACCATCAGCCTCGCCGAGGTCCTGAATACTCAATGAGCAGCTTCGTTTCCCAATTCAAAACACGCGCCACTGAGAAGTCCGGCGATCTCCGTCATCGCCAGGTCATCCGCACCGCGCTGCGCGGCTACGAAATCGTGCGCGACAAGCGCAAGGCCGCGTTTCAAAGCTGGGAATCCGCCCGCCAGGCCGCAGCCGAAACGAAATGGGAAGCCATCAAACACCTCGACAAACATCTCGAAGCGCTCGTCGCCAAGCTGGAAGCGCGCGGCACGAAAGTTCACTGGGCCAGCAACGGCGAACAGGCGCGCGAAATCATCGCCCAGATTCTCCGCGATAAAAAAGCGCGCTGCATCATCAAGTCCAAGGCGATGACGAGCGAAGAAATTCACCTGAACCACGCGCTCGAAAAAGAAGGTTTCACCGTCGTCGAGTCCGATCTCGGCGAATTCATCGTGCAACTCCGGCACGAGCCGCCGTATCACATTGTTTTCCCCTCCATGCATCTGACGCGCGGGGAAATCAAGGATCTGTTTCAGAAAGAACTTGGCGACGCGCCATCGGATTCACCGGAAGAATTGACCATGGTGGCGCGTCGCGTAATGCGCCAGAAATATATCACCGCCGACGTCGGTTTCACCGGCGCGAATTTCGCCATTGCCGAAACCGGCATGATTTCCATCACGGAAAACGAGGGCAACGCCCGTCTCACCGCCGCGCTGCCCAAAACGATGATCACCTTGCTCGGCATCGAAAAAGTGCTGCCCTGTTTTGCCGACCTCGCGCTGTTCCTGCCGATGCTCGCCACTGCCGGTGCCGGCCAGCCGATGACGTGCTACAACACAATGTATTCCGGTCCGCGCCAGCCCGGCGAATGCGACGGCCCGGAAGAGTGGCACGTGGTTCTCCTGGACAACCGCCGCACCGAACTGCTCGCCGACGCCGAGCAGCGCGATGCGCTGCATTGCATCCGTTGCGGCGCGTGCCTGAACGTCTGCCCCATTTTCCGCAACGTCGGCGGCCACACTTATGGCACGACTTACAGCGGCCCGGTCGGCTCCGTCATCACGCCGCATTTGCGCGGGTTGCAGGATTGGAAACATCTTTCCAACGCGAGTTCGCTCTGCGGTGCCTGCACCGAGGCGTGTCCGGTAAAAATTGATTTGCACCATCACCTGCTGCAAAACCGGCGCAACGCCTCAGCGAGCGAACCGGCGTTCTTCGAGCGGCTCGCGTATCAAATCTTTGGCATCGTGGCGAACGAACCGGCCTTCTGGTCGCTCGCAAAAAAGATCGGTTGGCTCACGCAGCCGCTGCAGCGCGCGGTGAAAGGCAGTGCGCTGGACCCGGCAAAAGCTTGGACAAAAACCCGCGATCTCCCGCCGCAGCCGCGCGAATCGTTCAAGGACTGGTGGAGGAATCGAAAATGAATTCAACCACAGATAAACACAGATGGACACCGATACCGGAACGCGGGTCTGTGACCCGCAGCACAGCAGCGACGAAGCGGGCTTTCGAGTTGCTTCAACTCACAGAGCCGCGCTTCAAGCCCGTTTCAAATCCGTGTTTATCCGTGTCCATCCGTGGTTAATCAAATTCCATGAGCGAACGCGAAAACATTTTAGGCCGCATCCGCGAGGCGTTGAAAGTAGCAGCTCCCCTGCCCGGCTCGCACGGCGACATGTCCGTCCACGCGGCCACCGAACCGCCCACCAATCAAGCCCGCGACTGGCTGCCGCTGGTTGGTGCAAGCGTCGAGGAACAGTTCGCCTTGTTCGCCAAGAATGCCGCCGACTTGAAGGCGGATTTTCAACTGTTTGCCAGCCGCGAAGAATTGAAAGCCGCCCTCTTAAAATTGCGCGATGCAGAGAAATGGTCGCGCATCGCCAGCCACGATGGCGAGCTTACCGACTTTGCCTGCAAAGCCCTCGGTCTGCCGGTGACGATCACTGACCACGGCTATGATGTTCAGGAAATGGAGAAGTGCGACGCCGGCATCACCGAATGCGACGCGCTCATCGCCCAGACCGGCAGCGTGGTGGTGACGAACCGCAGCGCCGGCGGACGCGCGTTGTCCGTGCTGCCGCCGCATCATGTGGTCATCGCGCGCCGCGAACAACTGGTCGCCGACCTGCCGGCGGCGTTCGCGTTTTTGCAGCAGAAATACGCGCCGGATTATCCGAGCATGATTTCGTTCATCACCGGCCCCAGCCGCACCGGCGACATCGAACGCATTTTGGTTTTGGGCGCGCACGGGCCGAAGAAACTGACCGTGCTTTGTTTTTGAATGACGACACCTGATTCCTACGAAAACCAAATTGCCCAAATCCTGCACGAACTGGGCATCCAAAAAGATTTCGGCAGGAGGAAACCACTTCGGGAAGCAACCGGGCTTGTGTCAATCGGCGGGGATATTTATGGGCGCGAACAGAAGCTTGCCCCGACTGCGGCCATGGCCTGGCGCAAACTTAAAATAGCAGCCGCAGACGATGGCGTCACTTTGCAGATTGTTTCCGCATTCAGGAGCGTTGCCTATCAACGACAGATCATCGAACGGAAGCTCGCAGCAGGAAGAACCATGGAAGAAATTCTCCGCGTCAGCGCGGCTCCGGGTTACAGCGAACATCACACCGGCAGGGCGATTGACATCACTTCTTCCGGCTGCAAACCGCTCGCGGAAGAATTTGATCAAACCCCAGGATTCGCGTGGCTTGCTCGTCATGCAAAAGATTTCGGGTTTTTAATGACGTATCCGCGCAACAACAAATTGGGGGTCATTTACGAACCGTGGCATTGGACATTTCAAGAAACGATGCCTTGAAATACAATTTAGCCGCATTTCAACGATATCCGCGCTCGTCTCAATTGAACTTCGACTGCACAACTTTGCCGCTGTAGGAAATTGTTTTATCCACGTTCGGCGTGAATGAAAAACCGACCGGCTTATCCTTCGAGACAAGGACTATGTTGAACGTCCGCTTTTTCAGCATTCCCTTGAACGAGCCAACACGTTTTCCCATGGTGAGCGTCTGGCTTTGTTGATCCCAGATGATGGGGATGGTGGCAAAGGATTTCTCCTCGTAATTGTAAGTCAGGCCGTCGTCCTCGTAGAGCGTGAACTGACCATCCGCTCCGGTGTAAATGCAGAGCGTGACCGGGTCGGCCGGTTTTTCGCCGGTATATTGAATTTCCGGGCCGAATGGAATAATCGAACCAGCTCGGATGAACAGCGGCATGGCGTCTAAAGGCGCGGGCGCGTCAATGGTCTGTCCGCCCGCAATGCTTTTGCCGCTCCAGAAATCATACCAGCCGCCCGTTGTCGGCGGCAGATAGACGGTGCGCGTCTGCGCCTGATAAGTCGTCACGGGCGCAACGAGGAACGCCGGGCCGAACATATATTCATCGGCAATTTCACGCGAGGCCATGTCGTTTTGGAAATCCATGACCAGCGGACGCATCATCGTGCCGGCGTCCTGGGTCATTTCACCGGCGAGCGAATAAATGTAGGGCATCAGGCTGTAGCGCAGTTTGTCAAATTTGACAATGGCCTGATACGCCGGACTGGTGTCTCCGCCAAAAGCCCACGGTTCGCGCGGCTGAAGTTCGCCGTGCAGCCGCGTGATCGGGCAGAATGCGCCGAACTCAAACCAGCGGGCGTTGAGTTCGCGCCATTCGTCGGCATTTTCCGGCGTGGGATTTTTAGCGGAAAATTTGTTTTCCATCGTGTAACCGCCGATGTCCATCGTCCAATACGGCATCCCGGAAATGCAAAAGCCCAGGCCGGCGGCTATCTGTTTTTTCATCGCGGTCCACGTCGAGGTCGTGTCACCGGACCAGGTGGCCGTGCCATAGCGCTGGATGCCGGCAAAACCCGAACGCGTCAGGATGAAAACCCGCTGGTCGGGCGCGACGCTGCGCTCGCCTTCATAGACACCCTTGCTGTTCATCAGCGCGTAGCCGTTCAACACGCGTGACGCCGTGCCCATCGCCGTCGGGTTCATGTGGCTGCGCTGGCCTTCCAGCGTGGGCGGGGAGGCGGTGAGATCGGGTTCGGTGGCGTCTTCCCACCACGCATCAATGCCCTTGCTGAACAGTGCGGTGTTGATTTGATCCCAATAAAGCTTTCGCGCGGCGGGATTGAAAGCATCGTAAAATGTATACGGATAATTGATCCAATCTCTCAACCCTTCCTTCAGGTTCGGCTGGTAAAGAAAACCTGCCTTCTGCATCGCGTCAAAATTGGCCGTGCCGGTGTAAAATTTGCCCCACACCGAAATCATGACGTGCGCGTGCAGGTCGTGGAGCGATTTGATCCAGCCATCAGGATCGGGAAAACGCGCAGGGTCGAACTGATGCGAACCCCACGAGTCAGGCTTCCAGTATTGCCAGTCCTGCACGATGTTGTCGAAGGGGATGGTGCGCTGTCGAAACTCCTTCACCACATCCAGGCTTTCCTGAGCCGTCTCATAGCGCTGGCGCGATTGCCATAAACCGAACGCCCATTCCGGCATCAACGAAGCCTGCCCCGTCAACTGGCGGAATCCGGCGATGACATGATCCAGCGCCGGCCCATGGACAAAATAATAATCCACCCCATCGCCGACCTCGGACCACAGGGCTGTATCATCATTCGGCGGCGGGGTTTTCCAGGTCAACTGCATCGTCGTCGCCTGATCGCCACCGTGCTCGATTTTGATCGCATAATGCTGTCCGGCCTGTAACTGAACTTTTATCTGGTCGTTGTCCGTCAGCCAATTTTGCCGCCAATGGTCAATGATCAGTTTTCCATCCAGCCACATTTTGATGCCGCCGTTCGAGTAGATGCGGAATTGATAGTCGCCAGTGACGGGCGCAACCACTTCGCCGACCCATCGCGTTAACCGGTTGCCGCCGCCTCGACTGCCACCGCCGCGTGAACTGCGCACGGCTGAGATGACATCGGTGGCGTGGGAGTTCTGCAACGCGTCAGGATTGCCTTCGCTGAAAGTGCCGGTCGTCAAACCGCCGGACTGGTTTGAAGCATCCATCAAGCAATCGGCGGGAATCGGTTCAAACTGCCGGAGATCGCCGAAACGCGAATATGAAAGATTGTCCCACAAAATTCCATAGCCCCGGCTCGACACCAGAAACGGCACTACAACGTGCGTGTTGTGCTGCCACAGATCAAGGTCGTAGCCCTTGATGTCCATGACTCCAATTTGCCGCTGGCCGAGGCCGTAGAGCGATTCCCCGTCATTCGGCTCCCATTCCTGGCTCACATGAAATGTTTGTTCGCCCTGCACCTCTGCCGGAACGATTTTCCGCCCGTCTGATGTCTCGGCGAGAATCGATTTTCCACCGTCATCAAAAAATGAAACCGCACCGGACGCCAGGTTGACATGAACCTGCAGGTTGGTTGTCAAAAGAATCGCCTCGCCATTTTCCATCTTCAAAGACCAGCGTGTCTTGATGGCTTTTTTTGGCTCTGTGACAATGCTGTCGCGGTTGAAAAATGCGCGGTCCTTTGCACAAGCGATGCGCACCACATCAGGCGCATAAAACTGCACCTTGAGAAAAGTGTCGTTGATGGGAATAATAATTCCGTCTGCAAGTTTTTCAGGTTGGTTGCCGGGAGTTTGTGCAAAGCTCTCTCCGCAAGCAGCAAACAAGGCAATGAAAATTGTGTTCCTAAAAAATGGTTTCATGGTGTTGCGCCATGTTCAATTGAAGACGGACTTTTGGCAACAAACTTTCGACCCTGTTTCTTTCGCTGAGCGAAAAAACAGCCGGAATAATTTCTCGTTACGGCTTTACCCATCCGTTGGGAAGCGGTGGCCGAAGTCCCGTCGTGAGGCCCGGAATCGGGATGTTGCACATCTGCATGCAGACGGGGCCGGCTAAGGAGTCCGTCACGAACCTTTGCCAGTCCGTGTATAAAAAGAGCCATTTTAAGGCGGAATTTCCTTAAAATGTCAAAATATCGTTAAAGGTTTAATAGTTCTCCAGCCGTTTTGCTGGCCGACGTCTTTGGTTGAAAAGGAGGATTAAATCGAAAAGGGCTTTGAAACGGAATTGGTGCCATTTCCATGACCAAAGAAACCATTTCCATGACCCTAAAAAGGTTTTCCATGACCAAGGAAACCGTTTCTTTGACCATAGAAACCATTTCCATACCCAAGGAAACTGTTTCCATGACCCTAAAAAAACTTTTCCATGACCAAGGAAACCATTTCTTTGACCATAAAAACCGTTTCCATGACCCTTGAAACCATTTCCTTGACCAAAGAAAACATTTCCATACCCAAGGAAATGTTTTCCATGGTCAAAGAAACCCCGTCTTTGGTCATGGAAATGACCGATTTAATGCTTTTAACGGCCGATTTAGGCCATTTAGCCGTAAAAAAGATCTTTTGGGAGAAGTTTTGACCCCCTGATTAGTGTCAAACGATCAAAATTATGGCA
>CAYPTV010000044.1:0-12228 GCA_964413505.1 uncultured Bifidobacteriaceae bacterium
GTCATCGGCGACGTGACGCTCGGCGCGCATTCGAGCGTGTGGTATGGCGCGGTGCTGCGCGGCGACATCAACCGCATCGTCGTCGGCCACCACTCGAACATCCAGGACAACGCCGTGCTGCACCTCGCGGACGATTTTCCGTGCCTCGTCGGCAACTGGGTCACCGTCGGCCACGGCGCGATTGTCCATGCCTGCACCGTCGGGGACGAAGTTTTGGTTGGCATGGGCGCGGTGATTTTGGACGGCGCGGTCATCGGCCGGCAATCGCTCATCGGCGCGAAAGCGCTCGTGACGCAAGGAACGAAAATCCCGTCCGGCTCGCTCGTCCTTGGTGCGCCGGCGAAGGTTGTCCGCAAATTGTCCAAGGAAGAACGCGGCGGTTTGAAATGGTGGGCGGAAAAATATGTGGACAACGGTGCGTATTGTTTGAAGCACAGAATCGGCGTGGGCACGGCGGTGGAAGTTTCACTATAATTTTCCGCATGTAAATTATGCCGGGCAAGTTGAACATCTTTCAGCGCTCCATGCTTCAGTGGAACGAACTTCATCCCTACAACGCGGTGAACGTGGTGAGGATTCGGGGCGCGCTGGATTTAGAGCGATTGCAAAAGGCAATCAACGGCACTTTGGAAACATGGGGGATCACCGGCCTGACGCTGAACCGCAAGAATGGAAAATTTTCTTATCGCGGCGGCGCAGTCCGGTGCGAAATCAAAATTATTGCAGGCGGAGAAAATTCCCTTTCGATTGAAGTTCAGCGGCAGATTAACACGGCATTTTCAACGGACGAAAATTTCAACCCGTTCAGATTCTTCGTCGCGCCCGGTCAAGATTCATTCGCGCTCGGACTCGTTTATTTTCATGCGATCGCCGATGACGGCGCGGTCATGATTTTGCTCAAAGATATTGTGAACGCTTATTTTTGGAAAAATGCGTCTGCACCCGTCGAACTTTATCCGCCGCGTCACGATCATTTGTTACGGCATCATCCGGTTTTGCTCGTGAGAAAGCTGGCTGCAATCCCGTCGCTGGTCGGCAACATGAGAAATTCCAGCCGTCCGCCCTGCCGCGATTCACAAAACATGGAAAACGGATTCGACTTCTTTTCCCTGAAGCCAGAAACGTTGAAATCACTTTTGAAAACCGCCAAGTCCTGGGATGTCAAACTCAACGATTTGTTCCTCGCCATTTTGCTGATATGTTTCTCGCCGCTGGCCGAAGCGCAATCCGCGCGGCGGAAAAAAATTTCCGTCGGCTGCGTAGTCAACACCAGAAATGAAATCGGGATGCACGCTGGCCGCACGTTGGGATTGTTCCTTGGTTCATTCATCGTCAGCCATGAAGTTCCGAGCGGAATCAGCGAGAAAAATCTCACGACCGAAATTCGCCGCCAGACTCTTGCAATCAAGCGCAAGCAACTTTATCTCGGTGCGCCGATGGAAATGGCATTTGCCCGGCTGCTGCTGCCGTGGCTTTCGCCCGCGAGGCAGGAAAAATTGTTCCGGCAGAACTTTCCATTGTGGGGCGGCATCACGAACATGAACCTCAATTCGCTCTGGCAACCGGATGAAAAAAGTCCGCTTGAATATTTCCGCGCCGTCTCCACCGGGCCGGCGGTTCCGTTGGTTTTGTCCGTCACCACGTTTAATGATTATGTGAACATGGCCATCACATTCAGGACGTCAATTTATTCAGCCGCGCAAATCGGGCGCATCAAAAATGGTTTTCTAGAAATGGCGGCGCAACTGGCCGCCGCGTGACATTCGCGGGCAAAGGTTGATTTTTTGAGCGCAAACGCACAGACTTTGCCCAGATAAACAAATGTCAGGCTCACTTTCAGGAAAAATCGCATTTATCACCGGCGGCGCGCGCGGCATCGGTCGCGCCACCGCGCTGAAGCTCGCGCGCGAAGGCTGCGACGTCGCCATCGCCTATCACAACAGCCACGAGGAGGCCGAGTCGGTCTGCAAAGCAATGCGCGACTTTGGCCGGAAAGCGATGGCGCTTCAGGCCGACGTTGCCGATCCCGAAAGCCTCAAGGAGGCGTTTGAAGAATTTCGCAAGCAATTCGACCGCGTGGACATCGTCGTCAGCAATGCCGCCATCGGCGTGCTCAAACCGGCGATGGAACTTTCGCTCAAACATTTTCGCCGCTGCATGGAGACCAACGCGCTCGCGCTTAATTCCCTCGCGCAAAACGCCGTGCCGATCATGCCTGAAGGCGCCTGCATCATCGGGCTTTCGAGCCTCGGCTCAGTGCGCGCGATTCCGCATTACGCCTTCATCGGCGCGTCGAAGGCCGCGCTCGAATCGCTCGCGCGCGGGCTTGCGCAGGAACTCGGCCATGCAAAAAAAATCCGCGTCAACATCGTCAGCGCCGGAGTCGTGGACACCGACGCGCTGAAACATTTTCCGAACCGCGAACAGTTGCTCGCCGAATACGCCAAGCGCACGCCCATCGGCCCGACGCTCACGACGGAGCAGGTCGCCGACGCGGTCTATTTGCTTTGCCTGCCGGAGGCGGCGATGATCACCGGCCACACGCTCGTCGTTGACGGCGGCTACTGCATTTCAGGATGAACGAACCGAAAATAACCGACGCCGGTTTGTCCGGCGGAATCGCCATCGTCACCGGCGGCAGCCGTGGAATTGGACGCGCGATTGTCGAAATTCTCGCCGCGTCGGGAATGGAAGTCGTTTTCACTTATCGCGACAACGCGGTGGCGGCGAACGAAGTCATTGCGGCGAATCCCGGCAAAAAAATTTCCGCCGAGAAAGTGGACGCGCGTGATTCCGCCGCCTGCGCCGCGTTCGCGGAAAAAATTGTTGATCGCACCGAGAAAATTGATTTGCTCGTCAACAACGCCGGAATCATCCGCGACAATTTGCTGGCAATGCTTGGCGACGACGACATCAAGGCCGTCCTCGACACGAACGTGACCGGCACTTTCAACATGACGCGCGCCGTCGCGCCGTATATGATTTCCAAACGTCGCGGCAAAATCGTGAACATCAGTTCCGTCTCCGGCGAAAAAGGTGGGCGCGGCCAGACAAATTACGCGGCGAGCAAAGGCGCAATCAATGCTTTCACGAAGGCGCTCGCGGTCGAGCTTGCGCCGCGCGGCATCACGGTCAATGCCGTCGCGCCGGGCGTAATTGAAACGGAAATGTCAAAAACTGTCCGTGAACTGGCCGGTGATCAAATTAATTCGCGGATTTTGTTGAAGCGGATCGGCAAGCCGGAAGACATCGCAAATGCGGTCTGGTTTTTGAGTTCGAAATTCGCCGATTACATCACGGGTGAAATTTTGCACGTGGATGGCGGGTTCAAGATGGAGTGAAATTATGAGCAACGAAAACATCACAAAGGAAGAGATAGCGGCCATTTTTCCGAAAGTGGCCGAGACGATGGCCGACGCGCTCGGTTGCGACGTTGAGAAAGTGAAGCCCGATGCGTCGTTGATCGGCGACCTCGGCGCGGAATCCATTGATTTTCTCGACATCATCTTCCGCCTCGAGCGCGCGTTCAAGGTGAAAATCCCGCGCGGCAAAATCGTCGAAGAAGCGCGCGGCGAACTTTCCGAATCCCAGTTCGAGAGCGGTGGCGTGGTTTCCGATGCGGGCGTGGCGCGGCTGAAATCCTTTTTGAGCGAAGTTCCCGCCGACCGTTTCAAAACGCCGTTGAAGTCGGCTGAAATCCCGAAGCTGTTCACCGTCGAGACGTTTTGTAAGATGGTGATCCGTCAACAGCGCGCAACAGCAGCGGCGGGCGGCGCCAAGCCGGCTTGAGCGGGCAGACCGGCATGGACGGACATTTTCAGGCATTCACTTTTGTGAACCGCATCAACGCGCTTGATCCGGGAATTTCGGTTCGCGGCAAATATTTTATTCCCCCAAACATTAAAAATTTCCCGCAATCGCTCGTGGCCGAAGCGGTCGGCCAGCTTGCCGCGTGGGGCGCGATGTCGGCGGCGGATTTCAAATGCCGGCCCGTCGCCGGAATTGCCGGACAGATCGAGCTTCTCTCGCCCGTCCGTCCCGGTCAAACGCTGGAACTTTCCGTCGAACTTGAAAGCGTGGACGACGAGGCCGCCGCATATCATGGCGCGGCCAGTGCGGATGGAATTCCCGCAATCCGCCTGCAAAATTGCGTCGGCCCCATGCTGCCGGTGGAAGAATTTGACGATCCGCAGTCCCTGCGCGAACATTTTGCGCTGTTGTGCGCCGGCGGCTCGACGCCCGGCGGTTTCGGCGGAATTCCGCCGCTTGAATTTGTCCGCACCGGCGGCGAGCCTGGGAAATCCGCGCGCGCCACTCTGCAAGTTCCTGCGTCCGCCGGATTTTTTGCCGATCATTTTCCGCGACGGCCCGTTTTTCCGGGGGCGCTGCTGATGAATTTGAACCTTCAGCTTGCCGGCGCGCTTGCCGTGGAAATTCCCATGCCGGACGGAGGCCGGTGGAATTTGCGGACGGTTTCCGACATGAAGCTGCGCACGTTCATTCCGCCCGGCGAGCCATTGGAGTTGGAGGCAAAAATCGGCACGCAGGATGAAAATTCCGCCTTGGTAATCGTGGAAACCCGAAAGGGAAAAAGGCTCGCCGGCAGCGCGCGCGTGTTGTTTTCAACCGAAGGAAATTCATGACGCAACGCCGCCGAATCGCCATCACGGGCATCGGCATGGTCACGCCGGTGGGCAACGACGCCCGCACGACGTGGGCAAACTTGCAGGCCGGACGCAGCGGCCTTGCGACAATTCAACATTTTGACGCGGGCGGTTTTCCCGTCCGCATCGGCGCGGAGGTGAAAAATTTTGACGCCGCTGCCGTCATCAACAATTCAAAACTGCTCAAGCATTCCACCCGCTCGCATCGCTTCGCGCTCGCTGCGGCGGAAGAGGCGCTGACGGACGCGGGAATCCGCCCGGCGATTTCCGACGGGCATCGCTGGGGATTTTGCGTCGGCGCGGGTATGATGGGCGTTGATTTTCGCGAGCTGGAAATTGTCCAAAAATTCTGTGCGCCGGACGGCGAATTTCAGCCCGACGGATTTCTGGCGGACAATTTTCCCGCAGATCCGGTCGCCTTTTGCCGCAGCCAGACCAATTCCGGCCTGGCGCTGCTCACGCGGCATTTCAAGATTCGCGGCTACGCCACGGCCGTCCACACCGCGTGCGCGTCCGGTGGACAGGCTCTCGGCACCGCGCTGAAAGTGATGCGACGCGGCCATGCGGATTTCATGCTCGCCGGCGGATTTGATTCCATGCTCAATCCCATCGGCCTGTCGGCGTTCTGTCTTTTGGGCGCGCTTTCCACGGACAACGACGCGCCGGCGCGCGCCAGCCGTCCGTTCGATTTGACGCGCAACGGCTTCGTCCTCGGCGAAGGCGCGGGATTTCTGGTTTTGGAAAATTGGGATTCGGCGCGGAAACGCGGCGCGAAAATTTACGCGGAGCTTGCCGGCGACGGAAATTCCCTGAGCTGCTACCGCATCACCGACTCGCCGCCGGACGGCGACGGCCCGATTCAGGCGATAAAACAGGCGCTGGCCGACGCGGAAATGAGCGCGGACGAAATTGATTATGTCAACGCGCACGGCACTTCGACGCAGATGAACGACAAGAGCGAGTGCGCCGCGCTGCGCGCCGTGCTGCAATCGCGCGTTGAAGACGTGCTGGTCAGCTCCACGAAAAGCTGCATGGGCCATTTGATCGCGGCGGCGGGCGCGGTCGAGGCCGCCGTCTGCGCGCTGGCGATCCGCGACGGCATCGCGCCGGTGAACGCGAATTATTCACAGCCCGACCCCGACTGCAACGTGAACCTCGTGCGCGGAAAATCGCAGCCAAGAAAAATCCGCGCGGCGATGTCCAATTCGCTCGGCTTCGGCGGCTCGAACAGCTGCCTCGTGTTCCGCAACCCGGAGGTGGTGGAATGAATCCCCCGAAAAAAATCGTTTTCACCGGGCTTGGCGCGGTCTGCGGCGCGGGCAGGACCGTTGACGAAATTTTTGACGCGGTTGTCAATGGCCGTTCCGCCATCGCGCCCATCACGCAGTTTGACGCGACCCGCTGGCCGGTGCGCATCGCCGCCGAGTGCAATATCGAAAACAAAATTCTCGTGCCCGACCGCAAGCTGCACAAGAGCATTTCGCGCACGGACATTTTCGGGATTTATGCGGCGGAATCGGCAATTGCACAATCCGGTTTGCCCGAGCATCGCGAGACGCTCGACGCGGCGGCGAAAATACGGTTCAACGACCGCAGCGGAATCTATGCCGGTTCGGGCGGCGGAAATTACGGCTGCAATTATGATTTTTTCCAGTCGATGGCTGCGGCGGGCGGCGACCTGAAAAAATTCGGCGGGCAATTTTCCGATTCGGTCAATCCAATGTGGCTCTTGAAAAATTTGCCGAACAACGTTCTGTGTCATGTCGGCATCCGCAACCATTTCAAAGGCACGAACGCCTGCATCACCAATCATTGCGCCGGAGGCGTGATGGCGGTCGCCGAGGCCGCCGCCGCCATCAGGGCTGGTGAGGCGGACCGCGCCGCCGCCGTCGGCCACGACGCTCCATTTGAAGCCGAGACGTTGTTTCATTATCAACGGCTTGGATTGTTGTCGCCGGAAATCGTGCGTCCCTTCGACCGTGACCGGAGCGGCACCGTATTTGGCGAAGGCGCGGCTTCCGTGATGCTTGAAACGGCGGTTGACGCGGAAACGCGCGGCGCAAAAACTCTCGGAGAATTTCTCGGCTCCGGCTGCGCGACCGAGGCGACAGGCGTCCTCGACGTGCGCCCGGACGGCGACGGCTTGAGCCGCGCCATTGAAGTTGCGCTGGAAGACGCCGGAATAACCTCCAAAGAAGTCGGCATGATCGTCGCGCACGGCAACGGCACACGCGCGTCGGATGCGTCCGAGGCGGGCGCCATCCGCCGCGTCTTCGGCGAAAACCCGCCGCCGGTCACGGGATTCAAATGGGCCTATGGTCATCTCATCGCCGCGTCAGGAATCATGGACCTGGTCTTTGCGCTGACGGCGCTGCGGCAAAAAGTTGTTCCGGGAATTTCCACGCTGAACCTGGCCGACCCGGAATTCGCGCCGTTTCCCGTCTCCAAAACGGCGCAACAGCCCCGCAACAACGTCGCGCTCGTCCTGTGCCGGGGATTCGGCGGCATGGACGTCGCGCTGCTCGTGCGCGCCAATCCATGATGCCTGACGCCCCGCCCAATTCGCGCTGCGGGATTGACACGGTGGAAATTTCCCGCATCGAAAAGCTGCTCGCCGACACGCCGCCGGAAGATTTGCGGAAATTGTTTTCCGAGCAGGAATTGCAGGACGCCGGAAGCGGTCCCGGACGCGCTGCAGGCCTGGCCGCGCGTTTCGCGGCCAAGGAGGCCTGCTGCAAACTGTTTCCGCGCGAAACAACTTTGGGGCAGATTGAGCCGCCGGATTTCAGCGTGCGCCGCGACAATTACGGCGCGCCGCAAATTGTTCCCAGCCCGCAGGCGCAATCCGTCCTTGACCGCCATCGCATCGGCGCGATCCGCATTTCACTCACGCACACGGACACCAGCGCGTCCGCCGTGGCCATGGCGGAACCGCGCAGGACGGAAGCGCCGTGGTTCGGAAAATTATTTTATCACCTGCTTCCTTATCGCCGCGCGCTGGTGCTGCAAAATATGCGGCGCGTCTTCGGCGGCACCGTGCCGGAAGACGAAATCGTCCGGCTCGCGCAGGCGTATTACGCGCATTACATCCGCTTCCTGGTTGAATTCATCCGCCTGCCATTGATGTCGGCGGGGAAAAAGAAGGCTTTGATCCGGTTTGAAAACGTGGAATCTCCGCTGCGCGCCGCTGAAAAGGGAAAGGGGATCATTTTGCTGACGGGACATTTCGGCAACTGGGAGGTGGCCACGGTGGCGGGAATCGCGCAATTTCCGCAATTCAAGGGGTTGCTGCATTTCGTGCGGCGTCCGCTCAAACCGGAATGGCTCAACCAGTTCATCACGCGGCGGTTCCGGCGCGCGGGTTTCGGCACCATCGGCAAGCGCGGCTCGCTTGACACGATTCTCAACCTGCTGGAAAACGGCGCGGTCGTCGTCTATGTCTTTGACCAGCACGCGGGGATAGCCGACGGCATCATGGTGGATTTCTTCGGACATCCGGCGCGCACGTTCAAAAGCCCGGCCCTGCTGGCCATGAGCACCGGCGCGCCGGTCATCCCGGCCTCAAGCTGGCGCGAACCCGACGGCACGCACGTCCTGCGCTTCGAGGAGCCGCTGCCGCTCATTGAGCACGACAACGTGGGCGAAGCCATCCGGCAAAACACCCGCGCCTGCAACGCCGCGCTCGAACGGCTGCTGCTGCGCCATCCCGATCAATGGATTTGGATGCACCGCCGGTGGAAGGATTGAGGGCGTGGATTGAACCCGAAACTCCGAAGCTGGGGGGGGGCACGCTCCCACCGGGCGTGGCTGGATGCGCCCCGCTGCCAGCATCTGACGCGCAGTGTCGGCACGAACCTTTGAAATATGCCGTGCGCCCGGGGCGGGCGCGCTCCATTTTTATTACCGCCCTGCGATTTTCTTGCGAACACCCGCCAGCACCAGGACGCCCAACGCTCCCAAGGCCAGGGCCGAGGGTTCCGGCACGGTGTTGATGTCCACGCTCCAACTGACCAGCGTGCTCTGGTTCCCCGCAGACAGATCCGCCAGGAACAATGTCCATTGGCCTCCGGCATCTGTCCCGTCTATCCCGTCAAACGATGTCAGCGTCTCTGTCGGGCTTACACCAAAACTCCCGGGTGGCGACTGCGGATTAAGGTTCTCTCCGTCCGATCCCCACGTCCCCGTCAATTGCCCGCTCCCGTTCAATGAACCAGGATAACCCGTGTTCTGATAAAAATGGATGTCCGGGTTGGAGCCAGAATCGTCAAAGGTCACGTTAAACCCGCTGTCCCCGTATCCATACGCGCTGCTGCCGCTGACCCCGCTCCGGTTCAACAGCACCGCAAACCCCCCGTTTGGCCCCGCCAGATACGCGTAAAGATCCCCGTTATATCCGCCCGTGATGTCCAGCGTCACCGTCACGCTGCCGATCTCCGCAGCCAGCGTGGGCACCGTCATCGTATTGGCCACCCCGCTGGGGTTGTTGTCCGGTATCGCCTCGTTGATCGCCGAGTTCGTGCCGTTGAACGCATACTGCCCATATGCCGCAGCGCCCATCGCCATCGCCATCGCCAGTGTCAGGATTCTTTTCATAGTTTTAGCAAGTTGGTCTTTCTTTTTCTATCAGGGCACATACCGCGTCCGGTAATAGTCGTTGCCGCCGGAGGGCGCGTTGGTGAACAAGAGTTTTCCGCTGGGCCCCACCGTGTTGGTGATCACCGGCGTCCAGGTGATCGGCGGCGTCAGGTCGTGGGTCTCGTCCAGCGCGTAGTTGTAATTGGGGATGCCCGCAAAGTTCAACACCTGCTGGCCGGCAACCATTGTCGGGGCAAGCTGGTTCTGGCTGGGTGCCGGCCCGCTGATGACGTAGTAGATCGTCTGGGTTGCGGTTCCGCCAAAGCCGTCGCTGACCGTGTAGGTCAGGCTGTCGCTCGTCCCCCCGGTCGCCGTGTAGGTGATGTTCGTCCCGTCGGTTCCAGCCGTCCCGTTGGCGGGCGCGCCGGTGATGGTGATGGTCAGCACGTCTCCGTCCGCGTCCGTCGGCGCATACTTGCCGCCAACGATCTGCACCGTCGAGGGCGCCCCAAGCGTCACATAGTTCGTAAAGGTCGCCCCGGCTACGGGGGCGGTTTCAGACACCACAAGATTTATATGGCCTGCGCCATCGTCCACGATTGAAGGATGATGAACGGGCGGCACATCAAACATTACGTTTGTATTAAATGAGCCGCTGATGCTGCCATAGGTGAACAGGGTGTTGGTTGTGAAGCCCAACGGCGTGCCGGAAGCAATTTGAATTACACTGTTGTTGGGCGTTAATGCGCCGACTACGGCAACCTTGTTGCTGGCTCCATTGGCGGTGGTCACGGCAAAAATGTTGGTCGAGTGCGGGTCAAGTGCAAGCGTGCTGCCGAAAGTCAACGTGCCGGTGCCGCTGATGCCTGCTGCGAGCACCGCATTTGACTGCATCAGCGTTGCACCGCCGATTGTGCCGGTGCCGCCCAACGTCGCATTGGTCACGGTCACCGTGTTGGTGCCAATGGAACCGGTCACCAGCAAGGCCCCTTTGGAAACAGATGTCGTGCCAATATAGGTGTTGGCTCCCGCCAAGGTCAATGTGCCATTTCCGTTCAAAATCAGGCCGCTATCCGGCGTGCCGGTGCCATGAACCAAGGGCTGCGTAATGGTGATGGCGTTGCCGTTGGGATTGATGATTGCGCCACCACTATCCACGTCCACAGTCAATCCTGAAACCGCAGGAAGGAAGGCGGCGCTGCTGGCATTAGCCTTCAGCACACCGCCGTTGAAATGCACCACGGCCGAATGCGTGGCGCTAACACTCGAAAAGACGAAAGCGCCCACCGCAAGGGTGCCGCCATTCAAATTGACGGCATTGTCGGAAACATAACCACTGCCCCCAATCTCGGCATTAAGATCAAAATTTCCCGTTATTGACAGCGATGCGCTGTCCTGCACCGTCAGCCCCGTGCCTGCCGGGGGACGCCCTGTGCCGTTGCCGAAGCTCAACGAGGCCGCGCTCACCACGGCGTTGTTTTTCACCGTCACCGTCGCAGTGCTCGGGGTGTTGTTGCCGCTGGTGCCAATGAGTATCCCCCCGCTGAACGCCGCCTGGGCGCTGTCCGCAAAGGTCGCGGCGCTCGCCGCAGTGTTGCCGGTGATGTTGATCTGCGCCGCCGACATGTTGCCCACGCCGCCCAGCACCAAAGTGCCTTCATCCACCAGCGTGCTGCCCGTGTAGCTCGCCCCGCCGCTGCCTCCCGATCCAATCGTGATGGTGCCCGCCCCTTCCATGCTCACCGAGCCGCTCCCGCCCAGAATGCCGGTATAAGTCGCCGTCGTGTTGTTGTTTCCAATCGTCAGCGCCACCGCCGCTCCTGTCCCCGCCGTGTTCTGCAACGTCAAATTACCGCTGCCCGACAACCCGCCCACCGTCGCCGCCGTCAAGGCGTTGAAGTCCAGCAAACCGCCGTTCATCCCCACCGTCGCGTTCGACAAGGACAGGGCATTGCCCATTTGCAGCGTGCCGGCATTGATCTGTGCCGTGCCGCTGAAACTGTTCGCCCCATTCAGCAACACCGTGCCGGTGTCGCCCCCGCCGCTGTTGACCGTGATGCTGGCACCGATGATGGGGCTGGCAATCGTAAAGGTCGCGCCGCTGGCCGCGTCCAGCAGTCCGGTGCCGCTCAACGTGATTCCACGGTTGGCATTCAAAGTGAACGAGCCGCTGGCCAGCAATCCGCCGCCGTTCAGCGTGATGTTGTTGACAACCGGCGAACCCGGCACCGCGCCCAGGTCGCCATCCGCCGAGACGCTCAAGAAACCGCCGTTGACCACCGTGCCGCCGCCGTAGGTGTTGCCCGCGTTGCCCAGCGTGATCGTCCCGTTGCCGGTCTTGGCCACGCTGCCGCTGGGGCCGCTGATGAGGCCGCCCAGCACCATGCTGTTGGGGCTGCTGCCGTTGACCGTGGCCGTCACGCTCGGCGAAATGACGATGTTGTTGTTGACCCCGCTCAGGGTCGCGCCCGCCTGCAACGTGCTGCCGGCGGTCACGCTCAAGGCGCCCGCGCCCAGCGCGCTGTTGTTGCCCACCTGCAGCGTGCCCGCGCTCAACGTCGTGCCAACGGTTCCAGACGAGGTCGGCCCGTATGTGTTGACTCCCGACAACGCCACCGTGCCCGCCCCGTTCACGGCCACCGTCTTCGTCGTGCTGGTGCTGCTGATGTTTCCCGATATCGCCAGCGTGTCGCCCCCGGCCGCCGTCGCCGTCAGGCTGTCATTCAGGGAAACCGCCGTCGAGATCGTCGCGTTGGCCGCGCCGCTGCTCATCGTGACCTGCGCCCCGCCGCCGCTGTTGTCCAGCGTCAGCGTGTTGGCACCGGAAATCACATAGGGAATCGTCGAACTGTTAAACGTCACCGTGCCCACCGTTTCAGCCACATTCAAATTCACCGGGCTGGCTCCCGTGCCAAAAACCGCCGTGGCCTGCGCGCCGGAAGGCGGCGGCGTGCCAAACGTCGCGCTCCAGTTGAGCGCATCCGACCAG
>CAYPTV010000045.1:0-12190 GCA_964413505.1 uncultured Bifidobacteriaceae bacterium
ACACGCTCTGGGTGTTGAAGGACAAGAAAATCGGCGTGCTCGGCCTCGCGTTCAAGCAGAACACCGACGACGTGCGCTCCTCTCCGGCGATTGATTTGTGCCAGCGGCTGCTGAAGGACGGCGCAACGTTGCGTGTCCACGACCCGAAGGCGATGGACAAGGCGAAGACCATTTTGAAGGACTCCGTCACTTACGTTGACGACATGAATGCCGTGGCTGAGGGATGTGACGCGCTGGTTGTCGCGACGGAATGGGATGAATTCAAGCAGCTTGATCTTGACCGCGCCAAAAAATCCCTCACGCACCCGATTCTTTTCGACGGCCGGAATCTCTTCGACCCGGTTGAAATGGAAAGGCTCGGCTGGATTTACAAGAGCGTTGGGCGGTGAATCTGTTGAGGAAAATTGGAGTTGAGAGTTGAGAGACGCATAGCTCCCATGGCTCAACACTCAACTCAAAATCCTCTCAACTACCATGCCAACCATCGAAGTCAGCGCCGCGCTTATCTTCCGCGACGGGAAACTTTTAATCACCCGACGCCAAGCTGATGCCCACCTCGGCGGCCTTTGGGAATTTCCCGGAGGCAAGCTCGAACCCGGCGAAACTTTCGAGCAATGCCTCGTCCGCGAAATCCGCGAGGAGTTGGGGATTCAAATCTCCGTCGGCGCATTGTTTGAAGAAATCACCCACGATTATCCCGAAAAGTCCGTGCGCCTGAAGTTTTTCATTTGCGAACTTTTGTCAGGCGAACCGCAGGCGCTCGGCTGCTCGGCGTTCAATTGGATCGGCAGGCAGGAATTGGGCGGTTTTGAATTTCCCGCCGCAGACGCGCGATTGCTGGAGAAATTGAGCGCCTACAATTTTCCGTAAGACTCTTCTACCACCTGCTTGAAATTATTTTCGCCCGGCTTGACGATGGCAAATTCGCGCTGCGCGTTATCCACCGAATCGCTGGCATGTGCGGCATTGACCGTGATGTTCGAGCCAAATTCGCGGCGGATGGAACCGGGCGGTGCCTTGGAAGGATCGGTCGGGCCGAGCACGTCGCGGATTTTTCGGACGGCGCCGACGCCTTCATAAACCAGCGCGATGCACTTTTGTGTGCCGGGCTTTTGCCGGTCTTCTTCCGATGTGCATTCGGACGGTATTCGGCCGGACATGAAGCGCATGATCACGTCGAACTGATTGTCGCCGTGCAGCGGGCCGAGGATGTCGCCAAGCGCCTTTTGTTCGGCGGGCGGAATCCTGAAGGTGAATTCCTTTTCCAAAACGGTTTTCGCGCGCTCGCTGACGCCTTCCTTGAGCTTCGTGCGCAGCACGTCGCGGACCGGACCGTAGAATTCCATCGCCTGGGCCACGCTCATGTGCAGCACCTTCACGCCGACGACGTAAAGTCCCGTGCGCGAAAAGAAATCAATCACATTGCCGGGGCGGCCCGTCGCAAAATTAAAGTTGTCGGGCTTGATGAGCACCAGCGTGCGCTCGCCCGTTTCACCCGGCGGATAGGTGATGACATTTTCCAATACGCCGCCGTCGCTGTCGGAATAGCGCGCCCACAGCTTTAATTTCGTTTCAGCCTCAAGTTCGTTCGGCGCGGCGAGCACGGCGGGTTCAAAATAGCGGACATGCCCGTCGTCTTCGTCCATGATCAAATCACTGTAGGTGTCGCGGATGGTTTCGCCGCCGCGACGGTCGGGGCTCAGGTTGCCGACGACTGCGCGCACTTTGCGCACCGCGTCTTCACCGCGAAAAACCATCATCATCACGCGGCGGCGACGGCCTGTTTTCGGGTCGGGCGAAAGATTCTTGAGAACGTAGTCGCGGAGCAGCTCCTGGATTTTGCGGTCGTGGTTGTCCGGCGCGGAAACGATGTTGTCGGCATATTCCTTCACCAGCTCGGCGCTGGGCGCAAACATCCGCATGGCGGCCAGATCCAGGCTCGTGCGCGAGATGAGCCGGCTCAGGATGCCGCCGTTGCGCGATTTGTAGAGCGAATATGGGGTGAGTATGACGTAGGCGAGCTGTTGTGACATAATTAGCTCGCCGGGGGATTAATGGTTACGGTTGGAGCGGCCTTGCCGCCAAGAATCTTGAACATCACCGTGCCGCAAGCCGGGCATTTGCCTTTGATGGCCTTGCGCCCGTTCTTCATCGTTTCCTCGACGCCATCGGCGATTTCGCGCTTGGCCTTGCATTTGACGCAATATCCTTCTGCCATAAAATTTTTACCGCCCGCGCTTCATGCCCGAACGGCGAGAGCAGAATAGCCAACCCAGATGCAAAGCGCAACTCGGAAAGGGAATCGGCAAAACCAGTTGAAAATCAATTAATTAAGACGATGGCAAAAACAGCTTGCAGCAGGAGATGTCCGTATTTTTGTGGAATGAAATTCAGTTGAACAAACCTGCGGCGGAGCTTGTTGCTCCGGCAAATGCGCGCAAGTTTCACTCCGCCTTTTTGGCGGCTTCACGCAACTTGTCGGACACCGGCAAGCCGCCTTGCTCCAGAAATTTGATTGAACATTCGGGGCACAGGCCGTGGGAAAACGAAGCGTCCGTGCGGTTGGCGATGTAAGTTTCGATCTGGTTCCAATAGCCCTTGTCGTCGCGGACTTTCTTGCAACTGCCGCAGATGGGCAGCAGGCCGCTCAAGGTTTTTATGCTTTCGAGCGCCTCGCGCAGTTCATGGTTGGAGCGCTCCAATTCCGCAGTCCGCTCGGCGACACGCCGTTCGAGCTGGTTGTTCATTTGCTGGAGTTCTTCCTCCATGAGTTTGCGCTTGGTGATGTCGGCCTGGATGGCAACGTATTGATACGGCTTGCCGTTTTCGTTGAGGAACGGCACGATGGTCGTGTTCACCCAGTAGAACCTGCCGTCCTTGGTCTTGTTCTTGATTTCAGCTTTCCAAACTTTGCCGTGGGTGATGGTCGTCCACAGATCACGCATGAATTCTTTCGGATGATGACCCGAATTGATGATGCGATGATCGCGTCCAAGCAGTTCCTCGCGGGAATACTGCGAAATGGCGCAGAACTTGTCGTTGACGTAGGTCATGATTCCCTGCGGGTCCGTGATGGCGACAATCGCGTGTTCGTCAAGCGCGGTTTTCAGGTAGCCGATTTCCTTGAGAGACGCCCTCAATTGGTTTTCGCCGAGCTTGATTTCGGTGATGTCGGTGCGGATGGCCACATACTGACGCGGTTTGCCGTCTTCATCCAGAAACGGAATGATGGTTGTGTCCACCCAATAGAGCGTGCCGTCCTTGGCCTTGTTTTGGATCTCGCCCTTCCAGACTTTGCCGCGCGCTATGGTCCCCCATAAATCGGCGAAGAATTTTTTCGGATGATGACCCGAATTGATGATGCGATGATCCTGGCCCACCAGTTCTTCACGGGCATATTTTGAGATGATGCAGAACTTGTCGTTGGCGTAGGTGATTTTCCCCTGAGGGTCGGTGATGGCCACGATGGCATGTTCGTCCAGTGCGGCCTTGAGGTCGTGAATTTCCCTTAATGACGACTTCAATTCTTCTTCGGCCCGCTGGCGTTTGGTCATGTCGTGGATGCCCGGCAAGCCGCCGCCGCTTTTCAGGTCGGAAATTTGTTTCGGGGCGCTTTTCACATTGGACAACTTCGGCAAATGATTTTCATGCGTCTCAACAGTCCTTGCTTTTTGCTTTGCAAAAATTGCAAAGGTTATGCCGGTTCGACGGCCCGCAGAAATGGTGTCTGGCGAAACCCTGTGCCATGGGTTGAAACTAATCCAATCAATTCGTCCGGTCAACCACAGCCTGCCTCCTCAATTCCGTCTTCAAAATCTTTCCGGTCGCATTTTTCGGCAGTGCGGGCAGGAGGATGATCTGTTTCGGCACTTTGTAATCCGCCAGCTTGCTGCGGATGAATTCGTGCAGCGCCTTTTCGTCCAGCGTCTGGCCTTCCGCCGCCGTGACGAACGCCACCGGCTGCTCGCCGCGCCGCGCGTCCGGCACGCCGACGACCGCCGCCTCCTTCACGCCGGGAAAATGGTAGATCACTTCCTCTATCTCGCGCGGATAGACGTTGATGCCGTTGACAAGCAGCATGTCCTTCTTGCGGTCGGTGATGTAATAATAGCCGTCGGCGTCGCGATGGCCCACGTCGCCGGTCAGCAGCCAGCCGTCGCGGAAAACTTTTTTGGTTTCCTCGGGCTGGTTCCAATATCCCTGCATCACGTTGCCGCCGCGCACGCAAATCTCGCCCGTCTCGCTTACGCCGAGGAATTTCCCATCATTGTCTTGAATGCTCATTTCCACATTGGCAACCGGAATGCCTATCGAACCCGCCTTGCGGACGCCGTGAAGCGGATTTTTTGAAACAACCGGGCTGGCCTCGCTCAAGCCGTAGCCTTCGATGAGCGGCACCTTGAATTTCTCCTCGAACTCCGTGAGCGTCTGCATCGGCAATGGCGCGGAGCCGCTGATGAAAATACGGATGGGCATCTGCGCCGGAACCTGCGCGCCGAGCAGCATCCGGTAAAAAGTCGGGACGGCGGTCAGGATCGTGGCGTTGCGCGAAAAGATTTCCTGGAACATCGCGCGCGGCGGATGCAGCGATTTCACCAGCACAATTGAGCCGCCCATGGTGAACGGCAGGAAAATGCCGACGGTCATCATGTAAGTGTGAAACATCGGCAGGATCACGGCGAAGCAGTCGTCCGGCACGGATTCTAGGACGATGCGGCAACTGTTGACGTTGTGGAGCAGGTTGCCGTGCGAGAGCATCACGCCCTTCGGCTTGCCGGTCGTGCCGCTCGTGTAGATGATGACGGCCAGGTCCGACTCGTTCCGAGCCGGAGAAGCTGGGAGTTGGGTGCTGGGATTTGGGAGCGTGGCGAAATCCTCCACCTTGAGAATTTTCAACTGCGGGCGCGCGGCGGATAATTCCGCAAAATGCGCGCCCAATTCCGCGTCGGAAATCAAAACGTCAATCCCGCCATCGGCCAGGATATAATTCACCTCCGCAGGCTTGAGGAAATTGTTGACCGGCACGACGACCGCGCCCGCGTGCAGAATTCCAAAAACCGCCGTGACAAACTCCGGGCGGTTCTTGAGCCAGAGCGCCACGCGGTCGCCGGGCTTCACGGAAAGGCGGTCTTGCAATTGCGCCGCGATTTTCAAGGACTGCGCGTGAAGCTCGGCGTAGGAAATTTCGCGTTCGCCGTAAAAGACGGCGGTTTTGGGCGCATTTTTTTTCGCGCAGTCTGAAAAGGCGATGGCGAGGTTCATGGCGGAAAATTAAACCACGAAGACACCAAGGCACAAAGAAATTTGCAAAAACTTTGTGCGTTGCCGTCTTTATGGTAAAAATTCCCGGACGTGATTGACAACGATTCAAAACTGGCGGCATTGCTGCCGAAATTGCGCGCCGCCCAATGGCTCGCCCTTGACACCGAGGCCGACAGCCTGCACGCCTATCCCGAAAAAGTCTGCCTGCTCCAGATCAGCATCACTGGCAGCGATTTGCTCGTTGATCCACTGGCGAAAATCAACCTCGAACCGCTGTTCGAAGAGTTCAACTCACACGAACTGATTTTTCACGCGGCGGATTACGACTTGCGTTTGCTGGAGAAGCATCATCAATTCAGACCGTCCGCCATTTTCGACACGATGCTCGCGGCGCGCTTGCTGGGCGAGCTGCAATTCGGCTTGAGCGCGCTCGTGGAAAAGTTTCTCGGCGTGAAGCTGGACAAGGGTTCGCAGAAGGCGGACTGGGCGCAGCGTCCGTTGACCGAGCGCATGGTCATTTACGCGCGCAACGACACGCATTATTTGAAGCCGCTGGCAGACAAGCTGAAACTTGAACTCCAGCAGAAAAACCGCCTCGCATGGCATCAGGAATCCTGCGCGCGTCTTATCGAAGACTGCACGCGCCAGCAAATGCCGGATGCCGATCTGGTCTGGCGGGTGAAAGGCAGCTCCGTTTTGGGCCGCCCAGCGCTTGCGGTTTTGCGCGAGCTGTGGCGATGGCGCGAGAAGGAGGCCCTGGCCTATTGCCGCCCGCCGTTTTTTGTGTTGAGCCACGAACGCATGGTGGACATTGCCGATGCCGCCGCCGCGCGCCAGCCGTTTGAAAATATTCTGCCGCCCAAGATGTCGCCGCGCCGCCGAGAGACCTTGCTGGAAGCCGTCAAAGCCGGCCTCGCGGTTGCCGCCGACAAACAACCGGAAGTGTTGAGGCACAAATTTCACCGCCCCAGCGAGGCGGAATTCCGCCGCTTCCGTGAACTGGAAAAAATCCGCGACGCGCATGCGCACAGGCTGGGGATTGACCCGACGCTGATCGCGAGCAAGGCGACGATTGGCGATTTGGCGCGCAATTGGGACAAACATGCGCCGGAATTGATGGGCTGGCAGCGCGAGTTGCTCAAATGAAACGGCCCCCGAAATTCCTGCAAGCCACAAAATGGGAGGCCGCAGAAGTCCGGGCAATCACCGGCGACGCTTCAGCGCGCAGATATTTCCGTCTGCGACAAGGAAACGAAACGGCAATCCTGATGGACGCTTCGAATGCCCGCGAAATTGTCGCGCCGTTTCTTCAAATCAGTTCGCATCTTCGACAAGCCGGCTTCAGCGCCCCGGCGGTTCTGGAGCGCGACGAGGAAAACGGCCTCCTGCTGCTGGAAGATTTCGGCGACGAAACATTTTCACGTTTGCTGGACGCGGGCGGGCCGCCAGCGTTCCTTTCGCATTCCGACTCGGAAAAACTTTTTGAACTGGCCACGGATGTCCTGATTGCCCTGCACAAGCATCCGCAGGCCGTCCCAAAAGATTTGCGGTCGTATCATCCGCAAAAAATGCTGGAGGACGTGGAATTGTTTCTGGAATGTCATCCGGTTTCTGAAAAGGGCAGCGCGGAGTTCAAGAAAGTCTGGCTCGATGTGCTGCCGCTGGCGCACAAGGTTCCGGCGTCGCTGCTGCTGCGCGATTATCACGTTGCCAATTTGATGCTGCTGCCCGGACGCGAAGGAATTTGTCAGGCCGGGCTTCTGGATTTTCAGGACGCATATCAAGGGCCGGTCACTTACGATCTGGTGTCGCTGCTCGAAGACGCGCGGCGCGATTTGCCGCCGGGCCTAAAAGAAAAAATGCTCGCGCGCTACCTTGCTCACTTTCCCAATCACCACCAGAGAACATTTAAAATGTCGCTGGCGATTCTCGCTGCCTTGCGGCACACGCGCGTGCTGGCGGTTTTTGAAAAATTGAGCCGCGAGGGAAAACCGGATTACAAAAAGCTTCATTCGCCGCGCGTGCGACGGCTGTTGCAGGAAGCGCTCCGCCATCCCATGCTGACCCTCGTGAAACAATGGTTCCACCAATATGCGCCGCAAGATTAAAAAGGCGATGCTGCTGGCCGCCGGCTACGGCACGCGGCTGATGCCGTTGACGGAGCAGACGCCCAAGCCGCTCGTGCCGGTCGCGGGCAGGCCGATGATCGAATATCCGCTCGACCGGCTGCTCGCCTACGGCATCGAAGAAGTCGTCGTCAACGTCTCGCATCACAAGGACCAGTTGATTGGATATTTGTCCGGGTTCAAAAGCTTGAGCTTCAAAATTTCCGAGGAAGCCGAGCCGCTCGAAACCGGCGGCGGATTGAAAAAGGCGCTTCCGCTTCTCGGCAACGAACCGGTTTTCACCATCAACAGCGACATCATCTGGTTCGATAAAAAGGAAACGGCGCTCGAACGTCTGGCGCAAAATTGGGACGACGCGAAGATGGATTTTCTTTTGCTCGCGCAATCGAAGGCAAAAGCCGTCGGGCACGACAAGGGCGAAGACCATCTTTTCATCAAGTGCGAAAACACCATCGGCTGGAGCGAAAAGGATGCGCCGTATATCATCGCCGGAATTGGAATTCTTCACCCGCGAGTTTTGCAAAATGCCCCGGACGGGAAATTCACGGTCAAAATCCTTTGGCGCGAAGCAATGAAACAAAATCGTCTCTATTGCCTTCCGCATCAAGGCAAATGGTTCCAGACCGGCACGATTGAAGACATAAAAAAGGCCGGGGAACAGTTCGACAAACGGAAATAGGTCAACCTACCGCACCTTCTCGAACGCAAAACCCTTCAGGTATTCCGTCTCCGGAATCATCGGGATGATTGGATGGTCGGGCGATTGCGAGTAGGTTGCCACGCGGCGCAGGATGTGGCGCGTGTCATACGCGGCGGACAGCAGCGAGTCCTGGAACAATTCGGCGCTGACGTGGTGCGAGCAGCAAAATGTCGCAAGCGTGCCGCCGGCTTTCAGCAGCTTCAACGCGCGCAGATGGATTTCCTTGTAGCCGCGCAGCGCATCCGGCACGGAGGCCCGGTTGCGCGTGAACGACGGCGGGTCGAGGATGATGAGGTCGAAGCGCGGGATGACGCGCTCGTGCGGCTTGACGGCGGTGTTGTTCTTGAGCCAGTCGAAAACGTTGATCGTGTCGAACGAGCATTTGTCCGACAGGCCATTTGTCGCAGCATTTCGTTTGGAAGCTTCAATCGCGTCGGCGCTTTGATCGAGCAGATGCACGTGCGCAGCGCCTGCGCGCGCTGCGTGCAATCCGAACCCGCCGAGAAAGCTGAAGCAATCGAGCACTTGCCCGCCTTTCGCAAGCTGCGACACGGCCTGATAATTCGCCTGCTGGTCGAGATACATTCCCGTCTTGTGACCGCCGACCAGATCTGTCTCAAACTTCAAACCGTTCAAGTTGACAGAAACCGGCCCGGTCAATTCGCCGGACAGCACGCCGTTGGATTCCGCGAGCCCCTCAAACTTGCGCGACGACACATCGCTGCGTTCCATGATGACTCGCGGCGAGAAAATCTTTTGCAGCGCGGAGACGATCATCGCCTTGCGCTGGTCCATGCCGAGCGCGGAGATTTGCAACACTAGCACGTCCTCGTATTTGTCCACGATGAGGCCGCTCAGGAAATCGCTCTCGGCGTTGACGACTCGAAAACTTGTTACGTTCGGCAAATGTTTTTGCCTGACGGCGAGCGCGGCGCGGATGCGCTCCTCGAAAAACTTCACGTCCACCTCGACCCGGTCCGGCGCGAGCAGGCGGACGTGGATTTTCGACCTGGAATTGAAGATGCCCACGCCGAGCAATCGTGTGCGGTGGTCTTTGACCTGCACGAGCGCGCCGTCGGCGATGGGTGCGGTCACACGCAGGATTTCGCCGGCGTAAACCCACGGATGACCCGCCACGATGCGGTCGGCCTCGCCCGGTTTGAGTATGACAGTTGTGAGCGTTTCCATAGTTTGTAAACAGTTTGCGCCGGACAATCCGGCGCGAGCCTGCATCAAACCAGATTCAGGTCTTGAAAGGAAGCAAATCCATCGCGCCGCCCGAATTGTTAAGAACTTTTACTTGCAAGAACCGCAAAACTGGTGGATAAACATATCAAGCCAAAAGCCTATGAAGACCAGCTATCCCATCACTTCCATCCTGCATCAAAAGACGCCAGTCCTCTGGTCGGTCGCGCCGCACTCGACCGTCTTTGACGCCATCAAGCTCATGGCCGCCAAAAACATCGGCGCGCTGCTGGTGTTGTCCGGCCCCAAGCTCGTCGGCGTGTTCACGGAACGCGATTACACGCGCAAGATTGCGTTGCACGGAAAAAACTCCCACGTCACCCATGTCTGGGAAATTCTCCCCAAGGAAATCATCTCCGTGACGCCCGAGCACTCGGTGGAAGACTGCATGAGGTTGATGACGGAAAACCGCGTGCGCCATCTGCCGGTGTTGGAAGGCGAGTATGTTGTCGGCATCATTTCCATCGGCGACCTCGTGAACTGGATCATCTCCACGCAGAACGCCGCAATCGAACAGATGGAGCAATACATCGCCGGCGGAGTGGCAGCCTAGTCCGCCGGTTCGCAATCATCAACAGTCCGCCCGGATGCTTCTCATCCGGCGTTGCCGGTCAGTTTCGTCCTGAACCCGTCCTGTGAAAGCCTCGCCGTGCTCTTTCTTGTCATCGGAAGGACAAAACATGTCAAATGACAGGACGGCGAAATTCATGTCATGATTCATGGAACTGCATTTGAGCCGATGCAGTCCATAAATTATGTCACGAACAACACAATCCTTCCTGGTTGCTGTGGCGGCGGTCATCACAGTTTTTTCCGTCCAAACCGTCTGGCGCCATTATCATCCTCCCGACGCGCCGCGTGCGAACCAAAGACCGCACAAGCCGCTGCCAACGCAGGAGGCCGCCGAAGCCACGCAAGCCGCCACGGATTTCTTCAATGCCATGAAAAACGAAGATTGGGCCGCCGTCGCCAAGTCATGGCCGCCGGACGCGCCCAAGGGCAGACAATTTGAAGACATCTTCAACGCCAGGGTCAAGGATGCGGTGGGCGGATTGCAGATTGTCAGCATGGGCGCGCCTTACAAGGAAGGCGGAAACTCGTGGGTGATGATTCCCTACGAAGTCCGTTTCAAATCCGGCGACACCCAAACCAACAGCCTGCGGATGATGAAATATCCCACCGGACAATGGGTCTGGGGCGGCGGGTTTTAGAACCACCAAAGACAAATTGAAGTTGGCGAATGCAAACGGTTGATAAATTCAAATTGGCGGTCGGCATTTTATGGAGCCTGTTCACGCTCTTCGGCATCGGAATGCTGTTTCCGCCCATGGGCCGGCGGCTGTGGGCATGGCAAATCAAACGCAAAGGCGGCCATGCGAAACTGGTGGCACCGTCCCGCTTGCAACTGGTGGCATTCATTCTTTTGGCCAGCCTTGCGACAGCGGTGGTTCTCGCCGACGCCTTTCATCGCAGTTTCTACAAGATGACCGGCATCAGCCCCGTGGCAGTTTCTCGGCTGATGATCTTATTGCCGGCGCTTTATCTTGCATTGGGTAAGCTGGAGAAGATCCGCAAAAAGGGGCAGGGGCCGGACGCTTGATTTATTCTCATTTCCGGGCTGCGGAATTAAATTGCGAGGTTCAGTTGCCGCCGCCAAGTTCCTCTTCCGTCCTTATGACAAACTCCGAGCGTTCCGGGTGAAAGCAAAAACTAAGCAAATAACATTCTTCCACGAATTTGCACCCTTGCGGCTTGGGATTCAAACATAAGCACAAACCATCCATCGCCCTGCCCAAGACGCGACATTCGGTCGTGTCCAGCATACCTTCATCCTGGCCTGATTCAAATAATCTCGCCATAAATTACCTGCGATATTTCAACGTCCACGCTTGAGCATGGATTGTCAAATTCTATCCCGGAAGCGGGGAGGGTGGGGATGAACGTAGTTGGTGACAAAAGGCAAAAAGCCGGGCAATGTTGCCCGGCCTTTGCGGTGACAAGGTTTATACGCCTTCACCAAGGCGCTCAGAAGTGCAGCGCGATTAACTTGTGGAAATGCTGTCCGGATCGCTCTGCGGGCAAAACCTTTCTGCCAACCTTGAACGGACAGCGAAGCTTTTGTTCGGTCATCAACCGCCAGACAATCAGGGATGAACCATCCACTGACGGCGAAACTTTTCTTTCTTTCACGCCGCAACAATGACACGAAACGTCTCCCGGTTTATATCAGGTGTTTTACCCATGCTGATTTTCGGAAAGAAACGCGTCAAAGCATTCTGGACAAATCCCGTGCGTGGCTTCTCCCAGCATTTTCGGGGAAATGAATGGCAATCTTTCCATCGCCTCCTCGATTTTCAACCAGACATTCAGCCCCACGGGAATCCTCTGGCACCAGGCGCATCGCCTCAACACTCCATCCTGCCGCTGGCAGGCGGACTTGCCAGCCATGCCAAATACAAGCGTGGCATCCGCCGTGTTCTCGGCACCGGCAAGTTCCCGATTGGGTTCTTGGTTAAACATAGACAAGGCTAATAACGGTCAACCGGCAAAAAACTAAAGCTGTTTGTGGGACAAGCGTGTTATATATTTACCACCATGAACAACCGATATTCTCATCGTCTCTCACGGCTCGCTTTGCTCGGATTTATTGCCGCGAGCTTCGTTCTCAATTTATCCGCCCAGACGGTCACGGGCATTGTGCCGGACGGCAAGGTGCATAAGTTCGAGGCGCGCGATCATCAGTTCTTCATAGACGGCCAGCCCACGTTGCTGGTCGCGGGCGAGATGCACTTCGGTCGCGTGCAGCCGGAGGATTGGGACACGCGCATCAAGCAGGCCAAGGCGATGGGTTTGAACA
>CAYPTV010000046.1:0-12187 GCA_964413505.1 uncultured Bifidobacteriaceae bacterium
TCGTCCCCGGCGGCTTGCTGGTGATGTCGAAGACGCAGCGGTTCACGCCTTTCACCTCGTTGATGATGCGGCTGGCCAGCTTCTCCAGCAGGTCGTAGGGCAGCTTCACCCAGTCTGCCGTCATGCCGTCCTGCGATTCCACGGCGCGGATGGCGATGGTGTAATCGTAAGTCCGTTCGTCACCCATCACGCCCACGCTGCGCACGGGCAGCAGCACCGCGAAGCTCTGCCAAATTTTGTAATACAGCCCACTCGCCTTCATTTCTTCGACGACGATTGCGTCGGCATTGCGCAAAATTTCGCAGCGCGACGGCGAGACTTCACCAAGAATCCGCACCGCAAGGCCCGGACCGGGGAACGGCTGGCGATAAACGATTTCTTTCGGCAGACCCAGTTCGAGTCCGAGCAGGCGCACTTCGTCTTTGAACAAACATTTCAGCGGTTCGACCAGTTTGAATTTCATGTTCTTGGGCAGCCCGCCGACGTTGTGATGGCTCTTGATCATCGCGGCGGGATTGCCGGCAATCGGCACGGACTCGATCACGTCGGGATACAGCGTGCCCTGCGCGAGGAACTTCGCCTGGCCGACGCGCTTCATGGCATCGTGGAACACTTCGACAAAAGTTTTGCCGATGATCTTGCGTTTGCGTTCGGGATCGGTCACGCCCTTGAGCCGCGTCAGAAACAGTTTCGTCGCGTTCTCGTATTGCAGCTTGATTTTGAAATGGCGGCCGAAAACTTCCTGCACGACTTCCGCCTCACGCGCGCGCAGCAGGCCGTTGTTGACGAAAATGCAGGTGAGCTGGTCGCCGATGGCCTTGTGCAGCAGCGCCGCCGCAACGCTGGAATCCACGCCGCCGCTCAGGCCGAGAATGACTTTCTCCTTGCCGACCTGCGCACGAATTTCCTCGACGGCCTGCTCAACGTAGCTGCGCATCGTCCAGCCTTTGCCGCAGTCGCAGACCTGGTGGACAAAGTTGGAAATGATTTCGCTGCCGCGTGGCGTGTGGACGACTTCAGGATGGAACTGCAGGCCGAAAAATTTCCGCGCGCGGTTCTCGATGGCGGCGTATTCGGAATTTTCCGTGACGGCGACGGGCTTGAAGCCGTTGGGGATTTTCGTGAGCTTGTCGCCGTGCGAATTCCAGACTTGCAGCGACTTCGGCAGCTTGGCGAACAGCGCGCAGGAAGCGTCCTTCACCGTGAGCGTGCCCTTGCCGTATTCGCGTTTCTGGCCTTTCTCGACCTTGCCGCCGAGAAATTGCGCGAACAACTGCACACCAAAGCAGATGCCGAGAATTGGCACGCCGAGCGAGAAGATGTTTTTATCCGGCAGCGGCGCGTCCGGCGCATACACGCTCGATGGCCCGCCGGATAAAATAATGCCGCTCGGCTTGAGCCGGGCGATTTCTGCGGCTGGCGTGTCGAAGCGCAGGATTTGCGAATAGACATTGCACTCGCGAATGCGCCGCGCGATGACCTGCGTGTATTGCGACCCGAAATCAAGGATGATGATTTGCTCAAGCATCGCGGAAGTTTCTCCGCCGTAAAAAAATTTGCGAGCGAAAAATGTTTTCTCCGCGACTGGACTTCGTTACAAAGCGTGGAAATGCTGGACAAAATAAGGCGCTGGATTACATCGCATCCTAACTGGACGCTGACATTGGTCACGCTGGCCGTGCTCGCGCCGTTCCTGGCCAAGCCGTTCAACATTGACGACCCGCTCTTCATCTGGGTCGCAAAAAATATCCAGGCGCACCCGCTCAATCCGTTCGGTTTCAACGTAAATTGGTTCGGCACGGTTTCACCCATGTGGCTCGCCACGGAAAATCCGCCGGTAGCGTGCTATTACATAGCCTTCACGGCGGCGATTCTTGGCTGGAGCGAGGTGGCGCAACATACCGCATTTTTGCTGCCGGCAATCGCGGTGGTTTTGGGGACGCACCGGATCGGGCAAAAATTCTGTAGCCGCCCGACGCTCGCGGCGCTTGCAACTTTGTTCACGCCGGTCTTTCTGATTTCGAGCATAACGGTAATGTGCGACGTGATGATGCTGGCGTTCTGGGTCTGGGCGGTCGTGTTCTGGATGGAAGGAATGGAAAAAGTCGATTTTCGAAAATTATCCATTGCCGGACTGCTGATCGCGCTGGCTTCACTGACAAAATATTACGGCGTGTGTCTGATTCCACTGCTCGCAGCCTACAGTCTGATTGAAACGCGACGTCTCGGACGGTGGGTCGCGTGCCTGATGATTCCTCTCGTCGCGCTTTGCTCCTATCAATGGACGACGCACTCGCTCTACGGCCTCGCGATGCTGTCCGACGCGGTGGAATACGCCGGCTATGCGCGGGGAATTACGGGGATTTCCGGAATGTCCACATTGCTGACCGTGCTGACATTCACAGGCGGGTGCGTGGCCGTGGCGGTTTTCTTCATGCCGCTGCTCTGGCGGACACAGACGCTGGCGGCGTTTGGTGCGACCGCCATTCTGATCGCAGCGACACTTTATTTCGAGGGCGCAAAGCTGGAACAATATATTTCTCCGCAGGCCACTTCCGCGACATTTGTGGAAATACAAATCATTTTTTGGGCGGTCGGCGGAATCGGCGTGCTCGCGCTGGCATTGGAAAATGTCTGGAGCGGGCACGATTCAAAATCATGGCTGCTGGCGCTGTGGGTGTTCGGAACTTTTTTGTTCGCGTCGGTTTTCAACTGGACGGTCAACGGACGCTCCATTTTGCCGATGATTCCGGCGGTCGCCATTTTGGTTGTCCGGCGTTTGGAACGAAATTCTTCAGCAGGCCGGAAGGCGGCAAAGTTCGCCGCGCCGATTGCACTTGCCGCCAGCGCGCTGCTCGCATTGCTCGTGGCGCGGGCGGATTATTGTTTCGCCGTGGCCACGCGCCAGACCGCCGTGCAGACTTTCGCAAGATTCGGGAATGAACAAAAAAATTTCTGGTTCGAGGGACACTGGGGATTTCAGTATTACATGGAATCGCTCGGCTTCGAGGCCCTGGACGTGCAGCGCTCACAGATCAAGCCCGGAAACATTCTGGCGATTCCAGAAAACAACACCGGCATCGCGCCGCCAAAGTCCGAAGCAGTCGCGAAACAGGAAAAAATTGTAGTCCAGGGATCAACTTATCTCGCGACGATGAATGTGCAGACGGCCGCAGGTTTTTACGCGTCGCTGCGCGGGCCGCTGCCGTTTGCGTTTGGGAAAGTGCCGCCGGAAAGCGTCCTGCTGTTTTACCTGAAAACAAACGGCCCCGCCCCGCCGAAAAATTAAGGGGCGTTCGTCGCCGGGCTTGCCGGCAGCCTCACCGTTTTGACCGTCCATGTGTTCGTGTCATAGACAAGTTGATAGCCGAGCGGCACGACGGGAATTTTGGCGAGATATTCCGGCACCATTTCCTGCAAATCTTTCGGGTAATGTCCTTCCGAGGCGTTGAACATCTGGATGTCCTGGTTGATGTAGGAAACATCAATGACATTTTCGGAATATTTCTTCGCCTGCACCACCGCGCCGACATAGTTCAACGGCGCGTCCACGACATTTGAGACCGCGTTGTAAGCCTGCGACGACTTGGAATTTTTCCCGCAGCCGGCCAGAAACATCGCCGCCACGATTGCAAGAAAAAGGCAACTGAAAGTTTTCATGCCGCAAATCTAATCCCTTTCGCGATAATTCCAAGCGCAAGTTTCCGATTTCAATCCGTTATATCCGTGTCCATCAGCGGTTAAAATTTTGAAACAATTTCCCGCGCCTGCCGGATCAAATCCAAATCCTCCGCCAGAATTCCAAAACGGAAATTCGGCAGACCGCTCTGCTTCCGGCCAAGCAATTCGCCCGGCCCGCGCAATTTCAAGTCCGCCTCCGCGATTTTAAAGCCGTCGTTCGTCTCCTCCAGAATTTTCAAGCGTTCCCGCGCTTCCGCATTTTTTGCATCGGAAATCAAAATGCAAAAGCTCTCGTGTGCGCCGCGCCCGATGCGCCCGCGCAACTGGTGCAACTGCGCCAGCCCGAACGCCTCCGCATTTTCAATCAACATAACCGTCGCGTTCGGAACATCCACGCCGACTTCAATCAGCGACGTGGAAAGCAACCCCTGAACTTTTTTCGCGCGAAAATCATTCATCACATTTTCCTTCTCCGCCGGTTTCAGCCGCCCGTGCAAAAGCCCGACGCGGAACGGCGCGAGCAGCTTTTTCAAATTTTCTAATTCTGTCGTCACCGCTTTCAATTCCTTCGCGCCCGAATCTTCCACGCGCGGATAAACGACGTAAGCCTGCCGTCCAGCGGCAAGTTTTTCGCGGATGAATTCCAAAACCTTCGGCAATTTTTCCGTCTCACGGACGAAAGTTTTTATCTTGCCGCGTCCGCCTGGCAATTCATCAATCACCGAAACGTCCAGATCGCCGTAAAGCGTCAAACCGAGCGTGCGCGGAATCGGCGTCGCTGTCATCACCAGCAAGTGCGGATAATTTCCCTTTCGCACCAGTTGCTCGCGCTGCGCCACGCCGAACTTGTGCTGCTCGTCAATGATAACTAGACCGAGATTGGGCAACGCGAACCCGCCGGCGAGCAATGCGTGCGTTCCGATTATTAAGTGCGAAGTGGGAAGTGGGAAGTGCGAATTCGAGGTTGATTTGTCCTTCGCACTTCTCACTTCGGACTTTTCTTCCTTGCGGCTGCCGGTTCTCAATTCAACTTTGATTCCTAGCGGTTCAAACCAGCTCGCAAAATTCCGCCAATGCTGCTCCGCCAGAATTTCGGTTGGCGCCATCAAAGCGACGTTGAACCCGCTTTCCAGAGCCATCAGCGCTGAACACGCGGCCACGGCAGTTTTACCGGAACCGACATCGCCTTGCAAAAGCCGCCGCATCGGATACGCGCCGCGCATGTCCTGCCGGATTTCGCGGAGAACTTTCGTCTGCGCCTCCGTCAATATAAAACCGAGTGCCGAAAGAAACGGCTTCATCAACCGGTTGTCGCCGCCGCAGGGGAATCCTTTCGTTCGCGCCTCAAATTTTTTGCGCCGCGACTGGATTTGCAGTTGCAGCGCAACAAACTCATCCAACGCCAGCCGCCGTCGCGCGATTTCCATATCCCTCAGCTCTTCTGGAAAATGCGTCATGCGGAATGCATTTGCGCGCGTTGGAAACATTTTCAAATCCAGCAACGGCGTCGGCTCGGCGATTTCGGTTTCATATTTTTCCAGCGTCCGCCAAATCAAACCGCGCAGCCAGCGTTGCGGCAGGCCTTCCGTCAGCGGATACACCGGCGCGATGCGATTGATATGAATAAAATTTTCCTCGCCGCCTTCGATGACTTCAGTTTCCGGATGATCCATCGTGCGCGGCTTGGTTTCCTTCAATTTTCCGAAAACGAAAACCACGTCTCCCATCGCGAAATAATTTTCCATGAACGGCAGGTTCCACCAGCGGCAATGCAATCGCGCCGAGCCGTCGTCGAGGATGATTTCAAAAACGGATTTGCTGCCGCCGCGAAAGCGCTTGAGGCCGAGCGCGACAATTTTTCCACGCGCCGTGAATGCCTCTTCCTTCGTAAGTTCGGAAATTTTTCGGAAATGCCGGCGGTCTTCGTAACGCTTTGGCCGATGCAGCAGCAAGTCTTCAACCGTGAAAATTTCCAGCCGCGCGAGTTGCGCCGCGCGTTCCGCGCCGACGCCCCAAAGCGAAGTCACGGGTGTTTTCAGCGGAGATATTTTGTTTTCCGGCGGCGGCATCTCCTGCACGATACAAACAGAAAAATTTTGCTTCAACGTCAAAGCAAGCCGGTTATTCTTGAGGCAGTGTCCGAATTCAAATTTAAAACCGCGCCGCTTTGGCTGCTCGTGCGGGTCAACCTGCTGCAAAGCTGGCGGAAGCTTCTGGACACGCGCCGGCAATCCCGGCTGCTCACGGGCTTCATCGGCGTGTTCATCGTCGGCTATCTCGTGTTGTCGTTTGAGCTGTTCTACCACGCGCTGCGGTTCATGGAAAAATTTCCCGGGCTTGGCGCGCTGCTCACGGAACGGCTGATGTATGTGCTGTTCGCGTTTCTGTTCGCGCTGCTGCTGCTGAGCAACCTCGTCATCAGCTACACAAATCTTTTCCGCAACCGTGAGACGGCATTTCTCCTGACGCTGCCGGTTTCGACGCAGACGATTTTCCGCTGGAAATTCATCGAATCCACCTTGCTCGCGTCGTGGGCGTTCATATTTTTGATCGCGCCATTGCTGGCGGCGTTCGGCCTCGTTCGCGGTGTGCCGTGGCATTTTTATTTCGTCACGTTTTTTTTGATCGGACTTTTCATTGTTTTGCCGGGTGTCATTGGCGCGGCGCTGGCGATTGTCATCGGCAGATTTCTGGACCGGCGCAATTTTCAGGTCGCGCTCGTCGGAACGGCACTGGCGCTGCTGGCATTTGTCGCGTTCTGGTGGAAAACGCAGGCGGTGGACGACGAACTGCTCGACAAGCGCACGCTCGAGGCGCTCGATCAGTTGCTAGCCAAGACGCGCTTCACGATGTTTCCGTTTCAGCCGGGCTACTGGCTCTCGGCGGCGGTGCTGCAATGGGCGGAAGGCATTTTTCGCGGAGCGGCATTTTTCGCGGCTGTGCTGTTGAGCAACACATTGTTTTTTGGCGCAATCGCGTTCACAAGATTTGGCAATTTTTTTTATGACACGGCGTCGGCGGTGCAAAGTCGCGCGGGCAGCGCCTTCAAATTGAAATTTTTCCGCGCGAAAAAAACCTCAAGAAATTCTGCCGGCCTGATTGAAACGCTTTCCGCGAAATTTTTTTGGATCGGCCGCGACGCCCGCGCCCTTGCCGTGAAGGACATCCGCACCTTCTGGCGCGACACGACACAATGGGGCCAGTCCATGTTTTTCTTTGGATTGATCGGGATTTACATCGTCAACCTGCGGAATTTCACCCACGAACTCACCAGCCCGTTCTGGGTCAACCTCGTCGCCTATTTGAACCTCTTCGCCTGCTCCTTGAACCTGGCGACGCTCACGACGCGGTTTGTTTTTCCGCAATTTTCGCTCGAAGGCCACCGGCTTTGGATCGTCGGCATGTCGCCGATGGGACTGGCGCGCGTCGTGCAGGTGAAATATTGGCTCGCGAGCTTTGCGTCGCTGCTCGCCACGCTGAGCCTCATCACTCTCTCGTGCTGGCTGCTGAAAATGACATGGGACCGCATCGTATTTTTCGGCGCGGTCATCACGGTGATGACCTTTGCGTTGAACGGCCTCGCGGTCGGCCTCGGCGTTTTGTATCCGAATTTGAAGGAGGCAAATCCGAGCAAAATCGTCAGCGGCTTCGGCGGAACGCTCTGCCTTGTCTTAAGCTCGGTTTATATTTTTGCGTCCATCGGCCTGCTGGTTTTCGGCACGATGGGACTGCACGGCCACGCCATCTGGGCGGTGGAAAGCATTCTCTGCTTTGTTTCCGTTTCATTTGCAATCGGCTGGCTGCCGCTGAAATACGGCCTGCGCCAACTGGACAATTTCGAGGCCTGATTTTGCGGAAGCCGGGATGGCGAGGTTCAGCCTTTTTCTCCTTGCGCCAGCACCTGCGATTTGCCCGCGAGTTTTTCCAGCACGTCGAACAGAACCGGCGGGCTTGCCAGATGCGCCTCCTTGCTGTCGTGCGAAACCAGCCCGAAACCCTCGCCGTAGGTCGGCCCGTTCACGACGCACAAATCCGTCTTATAATCCGCAATTTGTTTTCGCGCGGCGGCGATGGCGTCCACCCGTTTGCCCTCCGCTTCAAATTTCCAGCCGACGATCTTCGTCTTCGGAAACCAGCCGCGCAGATCCGCGAGGATTTTCGGCGTCGGCACCAGCTCGACCAGCAGCTTCCCGCGCTGTGTGAAAATCTTTTTTCCCGCCTTCAACTCCGCCATCTTGCCGGACTCGTCCGGCGCGAAAATTTTTCCAAATCCATAATCGCTCACCGCCGCCGCATGAAAAACCGCGTCCACCCTTTTGCAGGAAAACGACTTTAGCTTCGCGCGCAAATCCGCCGTGGTGGAAAAAGCCTCCACGCGCTGCGCCAGCCGTTCGCCGCAGTGCGTGGCCGTCTCGCCGATGAGCAGGACGACCTTGTGGCCGCGGGCGGCGAGAAAATTGGCAAGCTCCGTGCCCAGTCGGCCCGTGGAAAAATTCGTGAGACGGCGGACGTCGTCCAGAGGCTCAAACGTCGGCCCGGCGGTAACAATGCAATTCATGCGGACAAATTAACCATCAAGACACAAAGGCACAAAGAAAAAGCAAATCTTGGTGTCTTGGTGCCTTGGTGGTTAAAATGAGAACCGCACATGAGCAATATTGTCGGCATAGATTTGGGCACCACGAATTCACTCGTCGCCACGGTGGATTCGGGCATTCCATTCGTCATCGCGGATTCAAATGGACAACGATTGACACCGTCCGTCGTGCATTTTTCATCTGCGAATGCCGAGCCGATTGTCGGCCACGAGGCCAATCGCACGCGCGTTTTGAATCCGGCTGAAACAGTTTATTCCGTCAAACGCTTCATCGGCAGGCGCGGTTCGGAAATTACCAACGACGAAAAGCAAATCACTTATCCGCTCAAAACCGCTGGCGCGGTGACGATTCCGATTCACGGCAGAAATTTTTCGCCGGAAGAAATCTCCGCCGAGGTTTTGAAAAAACTGAAGCGCGACGCGGAAAATTATTTTGGCGAGGAGGTTTCGCGCGCCGTCATCACCGTGCCAGCGTATTTCAACGATGCCCAGCGAAACGCCACCAAGCACGCTGGCGAACTCGCTGGCTTCACGGTCGAGCGCATCGTCAACGAGCCAACCGCCGCCGCGCTTGCCTACGGTTTGGACAAGCTCAAGGAAAAATCAAAAATCGCAGTTTACGATTTGGGCGGTGGCACATTCGACCTTTCGATTCTGGAATTGAACGAAGGCGTTTTCCAAGTGCTGTCTACAAACGGCAACACACGGCTCGGCGGCGATGATTTGGACAGAAAAATTGTTGAGTGGCTCAATAGTTGCATTGTTAAATCAGCAACCCATTCAACAATCCAGCAATTCAACGATTCAACTGTCTCCAGAATTCGCGAAGTCGCCGAAGCTGCGAAAATTAAATTGTCCGCAGACACGGAAGTGGAAATTGCACTGCCGTTTTTGACGGCGGACTTTTCGTTCGGTTGCAAACTTACGCGCGCCGAATTGGAAAATCTCACGCGTGACATCATCGCGCGCACGCGGCCGCATTGCCTGCGCGCGCTGGCGGACGCGAAGCTCGAGGCGAAGAATTTGGATCAAATTATTTTGGTCGGCGGGCAGACGAGGATGCCGCTCGTCCGGAAATTTGTTGGCGATCTGTTCGGCTGCGCGGATTTTGAAGAGACACGCGGAAGTCTGCGCCTCGGGCATGATTATCACAAGGCCGCCAGACCGCAACTGAACACCTCGCAGAATCCCGACGAGGCCGTGGCGCTCGGCGCGGCGATTCAGGCGGAGATTTTGTCCGGCGGTTTCAAAAATGTTTTGCTGCTGGACGTGACGCCGCTGTCGCTCGGCGTCGAAACTTTCGGCGGCCTGATGAATGTTCTGATTCCGCGCAATTCAACGCTTCCGCTCAAGGCCGGCGAACTGTTCACGACGGCGATGGACAACCAGCGCGAAATGTTGATCCACGTTTTGCAGGGCGAACGCGAGCGCGCGAAAGATAATTGGAGCCTCGGAAAATTCACGATTGAATTTGAATCCGCTCCGCGCGGTGTTCCACGAGTCGGCGTTCAGTTTGAAATTGACGCAAATGGGATTTTGCACGTCCTCGCGCGTGACACGAAGACAGGCAAAGAAAAAATCGTGGAGATAAAATCCGCCGTTGATGTGGACGATTCCGCCGTGGAAAAAATGGTCGAGGAATCCGTCGAGCACGCCTTTGACGATCTGGCCGCGCGGCGTTGGATAGAGGCGAAATTAAAGGCGAACGAAACTTTGGTCGCGACAAAAAATGCGCTCGCCAGTTGCGCGGATGAAATTGAAAGGGATTACCGGGAGAAAATTGAACAGGCGGCGCGTGAAGTGGAAAAAGTTTTGTCGGCGGAAAATTCAGAAACAGGCACGGGTGATTTGAAACAGTTGCAAACCGCGGTTGCCGCGCTGGACGAAGTCACGAGGCCGCTGGCCGAACTGCTGATGGACAAGGCGATGGAGGCGGTGCTGAAGAAACGCGGTTTGATTCAGTGATTCAACAGCCATGCGAGCAGCGGCGCGATGGCAAGGGACGGCAGATAATTCGCCAGTTCGACCTTGCGAACCTCAAAAATCACCAGGGCCACCGCGCAGGCGAAAAATCCGGCGGCGGCGTTGACGGAATAAATCAAATGGTGCGCATCGAGAAACGACCGCGCATAAAACTGAACGGCAAACGTGGCTGCGCCGAGTAAAATGAAAACTGGAAAGGCCGACAGGGCGGAAAACCAGCCGGACATTTTCACAAAACTGACCGTGGCCAGCCCGTCCATCACCGCTTTGACGGCGAGCAGATAAAAATCACCGGACAGTCCGTCTGTCACCGCGCCGAGCAGTCCGAGCGGCGCGGCGCAGAACAAAATGGTGCAGGCATTGAAACCATCGGCGGCTTTTCGGGGATTTGGCCGCGGGTTTTTAATCAAGTTTCCGGCAAACCGACCAAACCGATTTGAAATTTTTTGCAGTCCCAGGATTTTTCCGGCCAAATTTCCAAGAACAACGGCGAGCAGAGCAATGAAAATCTGCCTTGAGCATGAAAGGAGCGTTCCGTTGACATTCAGCCAGACCAGTCGCAAACCGAAGAAAATTGTGGCTGCGCCGAGCAACTGGCGGAAGAGATTCTGCGCGTGCGCAGACGGCGGATTGCGCAGCGCAAGCCCGAAGATTGCGCCGAAAAGGATGCCAAATGCGTTGAGAAATGCGCCGGTCACACGCTGACTCAATCATTGCCGGGCGACGGTGCCAAGCCAGAAATTTTTTGCGCCCGGCGGTGAAGCCTGTTAATCAAAGGCGGATGGCCGCCGCAAAACCAGTTTCCCGCAACCCGTGGACGTGGATTCCGACGCTTTATGTCGCGGAAGGGTTGCCTTATACGATGGCGATCAGCGTGTCGGTCGCGCTTTACAGCACGATGGGCGTCTCAAACAAGGAGACGGCCTTTTGGACGAGCCTGCTTTATCTGCCGTGGGTCATCAAGCCGTTGTGGAGTCCGATGGTGGATTTGCTCAAGACGCGGCGGCGCTGGATTTGGACGATGCAATTGCTTTCGGGCGTGATGTTCGCGGGCATTGCGCTGATGATTCCCGCTCCGCATTTTGTCCAGTGGACGATCATTTTCTTCGGCCTGCTCGCGTTCAATTCTGCGACGCACGACATCGCGGCGGACGGTTTTTACATGCTGGCGGCGACAGAGCATGACCAGTCGTTTTTCATCGGCTTCCGCAGCGTGTTTTTTAACGTCGGCAAAATTATCGCGCAGGGCGGAATCGTTTATGTCGCCGGGGGTTTTCCCAAGTTTGCCGGCGGCACCGCGCTTTCGTGGCCGGCGGCTCTTGCACTTGCCGCAGGAATCATGCTGTTTCTCGGCATTTATCACCGTTTCATTTTGCCGAGACCGGAAACAGACCAGCCGAAAATCCTGCTGGTGTCGGAAAATTTTTCCACTGAATTCCTTAAAACATTCGGGACATTTTTCCAGAAGCCAAAAATCATCCTGCTGCTGTTTTTTATTTTGCTCTTCCGGCTGGGCGAGGCGCAGCTCGTGAAAATGACGCAGCCGTTTTTGCTCGACGCGCGCGGTGCAGGCGGACTCGCCCTGACGCTCAAGCACGTTTCGGTCATATACGGCACGGTCGGATTCATCGCCTTCATTCTCGGCGCGCTGCTCGGTGGATTTGTCGCGGCGCGAAACGGGTTGAAATCCTGGCTCTGGCCGATGTTGCTGACGATTCACCTGCCGGACGCGGTTTTCATCTGGCTCGCATATGCGCAGCCTGGAAATTTGTTTGCAATCGGCACGGGCGTCGCCATCGAACAATTCGGCTACGGCTTCGGTTCCACCGCGCTTTTTCTCTACATGATTTACATTGCGCGCGGCGAGCATCAAACGGCGCATTACGCGGTCTGCACCGGCTTCATGGCGCTGGGCATGATGCTGCC